>JAGACE010000133.1 GCA_017614275.1 Clostridia bacterium
CGGCGCTCCAGATGACGGTCTTCGAGGGAACGGTTACGATCTCGCCGACCAGGTCATAGACCAGCGCGTCCGGCCGGACCTCGGTGACCTTCGCGTTCAGCACAAGATCCACGCCGAGTTCCGTCAAGATGTCCCCGACGGTGCGGGAGACCTTGTTCGGCAGGTTGGGCACGGGGCGATTCGCATAGTCCAGGCACAGGACCTTCGTCAGGTACTGCGGCAACGTGTATTTGGCACAGAGCATCGGGATGTATTCCGCGAGTTCGCCGGCCAGTTCGACGCCGGTGAGGCCCGCGCCGACGACACAGAAGGTGAGGAGCTCTTTCTGCTTCTCTTCATCCGTGATCTTCGCGGCTTCCTCGAAGCACTCGTGGATCTGTTTTTTCAGCGCGACGGCGTCGTTGTAGGTCCAGAAGGGGAAGGCGTTCTCCTCCGCGCTCTTCAGGCCGAAGAAGTTCGGCTGAGAGCCGGCGGCGATGACCAGATAGTCGTAGATGTAGCGATTGACCTTGCCCTGGACCGACTTCTCCTTGAAGTCGATGTCCGTGATCTCATCCACGAAGAAGCTGACGTTGGGGGAGTCCGCGAAGGTCTCCTGCAGGTCGAAGGTGACGGCCTCGGGTTTCCCGCGCCCGGTGGCGGCCGCGTGGATCTCCGTCCGCATCGTGAAATAGGGGTTCTTGTCGATGAGCGTGACGCTGATATTCTTCAGGCTGGCCAGTCGTTTCTCCAGCCGCTTCGCCGTCAGGATGCCGGAAAAACCGGCGCCGATGATGACGATGTTCTTCTGCTGAAAGCTTTGTCTCATACCAAATGCCATGGGTATATCCTCCAAAATCGGTCAGTAAAGCGCTCCGGCCGTTGAGGACCGGAGCGCTGAAAAAACAGTGCAGTGACGCTCAGCGCCGGGCTTTCTCCGGGAAACTGTTTTTGTAGATTTCCAGGAAGTTCGCCCATTCTTTGAGCCTCTGCTTCTGGAGATCGGTCAGTTCATCGTTGCTGTCGCAGGTTTTGGCGGCTTCGATGTAAGCCATGTAGAACGTTTTGGAACTGTGTTTCAGATCCAGTTCGTGGTCTCCGGCTTTTCGCCCCTCTTTATACTCTTTTTTGGCCGCCTTCCAGGCCTTCTTGGGCTTCAGGAAAACGGGCTCGCCGTTCTGGTTGACGCCGAGGGCATAGGCATCTTTGGTTTCTGGATTGGAAGCGAACTGATCCAGGACACTCTTCTTGACGAGCTGGTCGGAGACAGCGTAGTCCCGGACAGCGGCAAGCGCCTCGGGCGGTTTATAGTATTTGCGCAGGCCGGCAAACCAGATGACGGCCATGAGCGCGATGTTCAGGATGATGGCAAGGACCAGGCCGATGGCGACGCCCTTTGCGATCTTACCTACTTTGCTCATTCTATTTCCCTCACTTTTCGTGAAATTAGAACAGTATTCTCTGTTATTTTATCATAGAAAAGAAAAAAGAAAAAGCAGTATTTTTTCCTGCGGCGCATCGCCCGGATACCTTGACTTTTGCGCTCCATAAGGAATATACTTTTTCTTAGTTTTATTATAAATGGAGGCATCTTTATGGATATCAGAATCGAAAAAGCTGCGACTCTCAAAGCCAAACCCACCGACGAGAGCAAACTCGGCTTCGGCAACATCTTCACGGACCACATGTTCGTCATGGAGTATGACGAGGGCATGGGCTGGCACGATGCACGCATCGTTCCTTACGGCCCCTTCTCTCTGGACCCGGCCTGTGTCGTGTTCCACTATGCCCAGGAGATCTTCGAGGGCATGAAGGCGTACCGCACCGCCGACAACCGCATCCAGCTGTTCCGCCCGGACTGCAACGCGAGCCGTATGAACGACTCTGCGGACCGTCTGTGCATCCCGAACATCCCCGTTGAGGATTTCATCCAGGCCGTCAAGACTCTGGTCGAAGTGGAGAAGGACTGGGTCCCGCACTCCGACGGCGCCTCCCTGTACATCCGTCCGTTCACCTTCGCGGCAGACGTCACGCTCGGCGTCCACGCGTCCAAGAAATACATCTTCTGCATCATCTGCTCGCCGTCCGGCGCTTACTATGCAGAGGGCATCAACCCCGTCCGCATCTATGTTGAGGACGAGTTCATCCGCGCGGCGCCCGGCCTCACCGGTTTCACCAAGTGCGGCGGCAACTACGCGGCTTCCATCCTCGCCGGCGACCAGGCCGAGAAGCTGGGCTACGCTCAGGTCCTGTGGCTGGACGGCGTGGAGAAGAAGTATGTGGAAGAAGTCGGCTCCATGAACATCATGTTCAAGATCGACGGCGAGATCTACACCGCGCCCTGTGAAGGCACCGTCCTGCCCGGCGTCACCCGCCGCTCCATCATCGAACTGTGCAAGGACTGGGGCTACACCGTCCATGAAGAGCACCTGGCCATCGCGGACCTCATGCAGGCCGCCAAAGAGGGCAAACTGGAAGAGGTCTTCGGCTGCGGCACCGCTGCTGTCGTCTCTCCGGTCAAGGAGCTCAAGTGGAAAGATGAAGTCGCTTACATCGGCGACGGCCAGATCGGCGAGCTGACCCAGAAGCTCTACGACACCCTCACCGGCATCCAGTGGGGCAAGATCGAAGACACCAAGGGCTGGACCGTCGAGGTCTGATTTTCCGCCGATTCCAAAAAGTTGCGGAAAACCCTGCGGCTTTTTGTATCATCTATATATTGACGTTTATCGTCCTTTCATGCATAATATTTTGTGGAATAGGGCAGTCTCGAAGTCTCTGCTTGGGGACTGCCTTCTTTTTCTCCAAAACTACTGAATCAGGGAGGCTGCCATGAAAAAAGTTGCAGTCATCATGGGCTCCGACAGCGATCTGCCTGTCGTGGAAAAGGGAATCGAAGTCCTGAAGAGCTTCGGCGTTCCCACCGAGGTCCATGTCTTTTCCGCCCACAGAACTCCCGTGGAATGCGCGGAGTTCACCCGCAGCGCCCGCGAGAACGGGTTCGGCGTCATCATCGCCGCGGCCGGTATGGCCGCGCACCTGGCCGGCGCCATCGCAGCGAACACCACGCTGCCCGTCATCGGCATCCCCTGCAAGGGGCCGAACTTTGACGGCATGGACGCGCTTCTCTCGACGGTCCAGATGCCCTCCGGCATCCCGGTGGCCACTGTTGCAGTAGGCGGCGCGAAGAACGCCGCGCTGCTCGCCTGTCAGATCCTTGCCGTCGAAGACAAGGAGCTCCAGGAAAAATTAGACAATGACAGAAAGTCCTCGGCAGACACTGTTCTGCAGAAGGACCGGACTGTTACCGACAAATACAGCTCGTGATACGGGCTGTTTTTGCGTCATAACACTTAGGAGGACATCGTTATGCTCAATTCGAAATCGGACGCATACGCTGCTGCCGGAGTCGATATCACCGCGGGGTACAAAGCGGTCGAACTCATGAAAACACACATCGCCAGAACGGTGACGGACGGCGTGCTGTCCGGCATCGGCGGCTTTGGCGGCCTGTTCGAACTCGATCTGGAGGGCATCGAAAAGCCGGTGCTCTGCTCGGGGACCGACGGCGTCGGGACCAAACTGAAGATCGCGTTCCTCATGGACAAACATGACACGGTCGGCATCGACTGTGTGGCCATGTGCGTCAACGACATCATCTGTGTCGGCGCCAAGCCTCTGGTGTTCCTGGATTACATCGCCTGCGGGAAGAACATCCCCGAGCGCATCGCGCAGATCGTGGCCGGCGTGGCCGAGGGTTGTGTGCAGTCCGGCGCCGCCCTGTCCGGCGGAGAGACGGCGGAGATGCCCGGCTTCTACCCGGAGGACGAATACGACCTGGCCGGGTTCGCTGTAGGTGTGGTCGACAAGGACAAGATCCTGGACAACACCACCATGCAGGAGGGGGACGTCATCATCGGCCTGCCCTCCAGCGGCGTCCATTCGAACGGCTTCTCCCTGGTCCGCAAGGTCTTCGATGTGGAGAACACGGACCTGAAGACCCCGCTGCCCGAGCTGAACGGCAAGTCCCTGGGCGAGGCTCTGCTCGAGCCCACGAAGATCTACGTCAAACCCATCCTGGCCCTGCTGGAAGAGGTCCACGTCTCGGCCATCTCCCACATCACAGGCGGCGGGTTCTACGAGAACATCCCGCGGTCCATCCCGGACGGGTATAAAGCCGTGGTCAACAAGGCCGCCGTCAAAGTGCTGCCCATCTTCAAACTCCTCCAGGAGCGCGGCGGCATCTCCGAACACGACATGTTCAACACCTACAACATGGGCGTCGGCATGGCCGTCGTCGTCCCGAAGGACGAGGCGGACAAGGCCCTGAAGGTCCTGAAGGCCAACGGGGAAGACGCCTACGTCATCGGATATATCGCCAAAGGGGAGGAGAAGATCGAGTTATGCTGAAAGCCAACATCGCGGTCTTCGTCTCCGGCGGCGGCACGAACCTCCAGGCCCTCATCGACGCGCAGCAGCGTGGCGAGATCCACAGCGGAGAGATCAAAGTGGTGGTCTCCAGCCAGCGGGACGCCTACGCGCTGACCCGCGCAGCCAACGCCGGCATCCCCGGCGTGGCGGTCCCGAAGAAGGAACTCGGCAGCCAGGAGGCCTTTGAGGCCGAACTGCTGAAGGTCCTGGACGAATACGACATCGACCTCATCGTGCTGGCCGGCTTCCTGTCCATCCTGTCTAAGGACTTCACGGACCGGTATCCGAAGCGCATCATCAACGTGCACCCGGCCCTCATCCCGAGCTTCTGCGGCAAGGGCTACTACGGCCTGAAGGTCCACGAGGAAGCGCTCAAGTACGGCGTCAAAGTCAGCGGCGCCACCGTCCACTACGCCAACGAGGTGCCGGACGGGGGACAGATCATTTACCAGAAAGCGGTGGACGTCCTCCCGGACGATACACCGGAAGTGTTACAACGCAGGATCATGGAACAGTGCGAGTGGGTCCTTCTCCCGAAGGCCGCCGAGTTCGTCTGCAGTGAAATCGTAAAGGAGAAACAGGCATGAACATCTATGACATCCGCACCATGGGAGACACCTTCCGGGGCAACGAGTACGTCGGCCGCGGCATCGTCATCGGCAAGACCGAAGACGGCACGAAGGCCGCCATCGCGTACTTCATCATGGGCCGTTCCGAGAACAGCCGCAACCGTGTCTTCAAGGAAGCCGACAACGGCGAAGTCATCATCTTCCCGTTCGACGAGTCCAAAGTGGAGGACCCGAGCCTCATCATCTATTCGCCCATCAAGAAGTTCGGAGAGAACACCATCGTCACCAACGGCGACCAGACCCAGACCATCTACGACTTCCTGAAGGACGGCAAATGCTTCCACCGCGCGCTGAACACCCGCTGCTTTGAGCCGGACGGCCCGAACTGGACGCCGCGCATCTCCGGCATCGTGTACCGTGAGGACGGAGACTTCGACTATCAGATGAGCATTCTGAAGTCCGGCGATCCGGACGGCACCGTGTGCAACCGGTTCCTCTTCTCCTACAAGCCCGTCGCCGGCCTCGGCCACTTCCTCCACACCTATGTGGAGAACGGGGATCCGATCCCCACGTTCCAGGGCGAGCCGGAGCGCGTATCCATCCCGAACGATATCGACGAGTTCTTCAACGACATCTGGACGAACCTGGACGAGGACAACAAGATCTCCCTGTACGTCCGGTACATCGACCTCGCCACCGGCAAGGAAGAGAACCGTCTTGTCAATAAAAACCAGTAAGGAGCGCTGACCCATGAAAGACTTTGAACTCAAATACGGCTGTAACCCGAATCAGAAACCCGCGATGATCTACATGAAGGACGGGTCCGACCTGCCCATCACCATCCTCAACGGCCGTCCCGGTTACATCAACTTCCTCGACGCCTTCAACTCCTGGCAGCTCGTCAAGGAGATCAAAGAAGCCACCGGTCTTCCGGCAGCCACCTCCTTCAAACATGTCAGCCCGACCTCCGCGGCCGTCAGCGTCCCGATGAGCGACGCCCTGAAAAAGGCCTGCTTCGTCGACGACATCGAGGGCCTGGACGAGAGCCCCGTCGCCACTGCTTATGCCAGAGCCCGCGGCACCGACCGCATGTGCTCTTTCGGCGACTGGATCGCCCTGTCCGACGTCTGCGATGTGACCACCGCCAAACTCATCCAGCGCGAGGTGTCCGACGGCATCATCGCTCCCGGTTACGAGCCGGAGGCGCTGGAGATCCTCAAATCCAAGAAAAAGGGCAACTACAACGTCGTGCAGATCGACCCGAACTACGTCCCGAACCCGCAGGAAACCAAAGACGTCTTCGGCATCACGTTCGAGCAGGGGAGAAACGACTTCAAAGTGACCGACGAGACCTTCTCGAACATCGTCACCGCGAACAAGGCTCTGCCGGCTGAGGCGAAGCGCGACCTGACCATCGCCCTCCTGACCCTGAAATACACCCAGTCCAACTCCGTCTGCTACGTCGTGGACGGCCAGGCCATCGGCGTGGGCGCCGGACAGCAGTCCCGCATCCACTGCACGCGCCTTGCCGGCGACAAGGCCGACCACTGGCTGCTCCGTCAGACCGAGCAGGTCCTGAACCTGCCGTTCAAGGACAGCGTCGGCCGTCCGGAGCGCGACAACGCCATCGACGTCTACCTGTCCGAGGACTATGAGGACGTCATCGGCGAGGGCAAATGGCAGACTCTGTTCACCGAGCAGCCGGCGCCCTTCCTGCGGAAGGATCAGAGAGCTTACCTGGCCACCGTCAGCGGCCTGTCCATCGGCTCCGACGCGTTCTTCCCGTTCTCCGACAACATCGAGCGCGCCTACAAGTCCGGCGTCACCTATGTGGCCGAGCCCGGCGGCAGCGTCCGCGATGACCTCGTCATCAAGGCCTGCGACGACTTCGGCATGGTCATGGCCTTCACCGGACTGCGCCTGTTCCACCACTAAGGAGTACATTATGAGATTAATGGTCGTCGGTGGCGGCGGACGTGAGCACGCCATCATCAAGAAACTGAACGAAAACCCCGACGTGGAAGTCATCTACGCCCTGCCCGGCAACGGCGGCATGGCGGAGGACGCGGTGTGCACCGGCATCGGCGCCACCGACCTCCCGGCCATCGTGAAATTCGGCAAGGAGAACGCCATCGACTTCGCCGTCGTGGCCATGGACGATCCGCTGGTCCTGGGCTGTGTCGATGAGCTGGAAGCCATCGGCATCCCTTGCTTCGGGCCGGACGCCAAGGCCGCCATCATCGAGGGGTCCAAGATCTTTTCGAAGAACCTGATGAAGAAATACGGCATCCCCACCGCCGCATACGAAGTCTTTGAGGACGCGGACGCGGCGCTGGAGTACCTGAAGACCGCTCCCATCCCGACGGTCATCAAGGCCGACGGCCTGGCCCTCGGCAAAGGCGTCATCATCGCGCAGACAAAGGATGAGGCTGTTAAAGCCGTGACGGACATGATGCAGGGCGGAAAATTCGGCAAGAGCGGCGAGCGCGTGGTGATCGAGGAATACCTCGAGGGGC
>JAGACE010000018.1 GCA_017614275.1 Clostridia bacterium
CGTGGGCGTGGCAGATGGCGAGCGCCAGAGCGTCCGCCGTGTCGTCCGGCTTCGGGACTTCGGGCAGGTTCAGGATGACCCGGGTCATCTCCATGACCTGCTTCTTCTCCGCCTTGCCGTAGCCGACGACGCCCTGTTTCACCTGGACCGGCGTGTACTCGTGGATCTCCAGACCGGCGCGGGCAGCCGCCAGGAGCAGGACCCCGCGGGCCTGGGCCACATCGATGCCGGTGGTCTTGTTGTTGGTGAAATACAGTTTCTCCATCGAGAGCGCTTCCGGCTTGTTCCGCGCGAGGATGGCGGTGATCTCTTCGTAAATGAGCTCGATGCGCTCCGGGAACGGCATGCCGGCCGGCGTGGTGATGGCGCCGTAGTCGACCACGGAGAACTTGTTGGACTCGTAGTCGAGCACGCCCCACCCGATGATGGCGTAGCCCGGGTCGATGCCGAGGATCCTCATGCGCGTCAGCTCCTTTCGAAAAGTGGACAGACTTCCACTCTATGAAATATTCAAAATATTATAACACTATTCCCTTATAAAGACAATAAAGACGACCCGCTTTTGACACGTCCTTCCGACGGTCTCCGGCGGGTCGTTTTTTCGGTTGTCTTATCGGGTCAGCAGAGCGTTCGTGAACTGCTCCGCGGCCCGCGGGGTGGCGCCTCCCTTGCGGATGGCGAAGGCCGAGGCCTCCCGATCCAGTTCGTCCGGATCCATCTCGATGCCCTTGGCTTCCGCCAGGGCCCAGACGATGGCCAGATAGTCCGCTTTCGAAGGCTTGTTGAAGAGGATGGTCAGGCCGAAGCGGCTGGACAGGGACATGGTCTCCTGAATGGTGTCGTTCCGGTGGATGTCGTCCCCTTCCCGGTCCGCGAAGCTCTCGCGGATGAGATGCCGCCGGTTGCTGGTGGCATAGATGACGGTGTTCGGCGCCTTGACGGACGCGGAACCCTCCAGGATGGCCTTCAGGGTGGCGAAGTTGTCGTCGTCCTTCTGGAACGAGAGGTCGTCGACGAAGATGATGAACTTCAGCGGATTGTTCCGCAGTTCCTCCATGATGAGCGGGATGTCGTGCAGCTGGCTCTTTTTCAGTTCGAGCAGCCGCAGCCCTTCCCCGGCCAGCTCGTTGGTGATGGCCTTCACCGAGGAGGATTTCCCGGTGCCGGCCGCGCCGTAGAGCAGCGTGTTGGCCGCCGGTTTCCCCTCCAGCAGGGCGCGGGTGTTCTGCAGCAGCTGTTCCTTCTCCCGTTCATAGCCGATGAGGTCGGACAGGACCCGGGTGTCCGGCGACAGGATCGGAACGATCTCCTTCCCCTCCAGCCGGAACATATTGTGGTGGGCATACATGCCGTACCCGGTGCTGCGGATCTTCGCGATGCGGTCCCGATAGGCCGCCGGCAGATCACGTTTCGCGGACGCGAAGGGCGGCAGATATCCGGAGGCGCGCGCCGGGTGGAGCCGGTGCACGTAAGCCGCCATGTCGTCGAAGGTCAGGTCGGACAGGCGCTGAAAGATGGCCAGTTCCGCTTCCACGCAGGCCGCCATGGACGCCGGGATCTCATCGCCCCGGGACACCGCCTGCACATAGGCGTTCTCGTCCTCGGCCAGCGCGTCGAGCAGATAGTCGGACAGGTCGTCGTGGGTCTCGAACAGCGCGCTCACGAAATCCGCGTAGCGGCGGGTCGGAGACTCCGCGTCGGCGATGGACCGGAAGACCGACAGGACCGGGCCCTCCGCCACATGACGGAACACCACGACCGCGTCCAGGTCACGGACCAGCTGGTCGACAGACATGCCGTAGTTCGATTTGCTCACAGGAACAGCCCCTTTCGGGTGTCAGTCTTTGATGTTGATGATGGCGCCGCGGTCTGCCGAGGAGACCATCTTCGAATAGCGTTTCAGGTAGCCGGTGAGGTCTTTCTTGACCTGGATCGGCTCTTCGGCTTTGCGTTTTTCAAGTTCCTCCTCCGGCACTTTGAGCTCGATGGAGTACTCGGGGATGTTGATGGAGATGAGGTCGCCCTCGTGGACCCAGGCGATGAGTCCTCCGTTGGCCGCCTCCGGAGAGATGTGGCCGATGGAGGCGCCGCGGGTGGCGCCGGAGAACCGGCCGTCCGTGATCAGAGCGACTTCCTTGTCGAGCCCGGCGCCCGCGATGGCGGAGGTCGGGTTCAGCATCTCTCGCATGCCGGGGCCGCCGGCAGGACCTTCGTAGCGGATGACGATGACGTCGCCGGAGCGGATGCCGCCGTCATAGATGCAGCGGATGGCGTCTTCCTCACTGTCAAAGACGCGGGCCGGGCCCTCATGCACCAGCATTTCCGGAGCCACAGCGCTTCTCTTGACGACGCAGCCGTTCGGGGCCAGGTTGCCGTAGAGGATGGCGATGCCGCCGGTCTGCGTGAAGGGGTCGTCCATGTCGCGGATGACCTCGGGATCGGTCTTTCTGGCACTCTCCAGGTTCTCCTGCAGGGTCTTGCCCGTGCAGGTCATAACGTCGGTGTTGATGAGGCCCGCTTCCGCCAGCTGCCTGAGGACGGCGTGGATGCCGCCCGCCTCGTTCAGGTCCTCCATATAGGTGGGGCCGGCCGGGGCCAGATGGCAGATGTTCGGGGTGGTCTCGGAGATCTCGTTGATGCGGTGCAGGTCGAAGTCCACGTCGCACTCGTTCGCGATGGCGGGCAGGTGCAGGATGGTGTTCGTGGAACAGCCGAGGGCCATGTCGGTGGTGATGGCGTTCCAGATGGCGTCCTCGTTCAGGATGTCTCTGGCGCGGATGTTCTTCCGGACCAGTTCCATGACCTGCATGCCGGCCTCCTTCGCGAGCTTGATGCGCGCGGAGTACGGCGCCGGGATGGTGCCGTTGCCGGCGAGGCCCATGCCCATGACTTCCGTCAGGCAGTTCATGGAGTTCGCGGTGTACATGCCGGAACAGGAGCCGCAGGACGGGCAGGTCTTCTCCTCATATTCAAGGAGTTTCGCGTCGTCGATCTTGCCGGCGGAGTAGGCGCCGACCGCTTCGAACATGCTGGACAGACTGGTCTTTTTCCCGCCGACACGTCCGGCCAGCATGGGGCCGCCGGAGACGAAGATGGTGGGCAGGTTCAGACGCGCCGCGGCCATCAGCAGGCCGGGGACGTTCTTGTCGCAGTTCGGGATCATGACGAGTCCGTCGAAGCCGTGGGCCTTGACCATGGCTTCGGTGGAATCGGCGATAAGATCGCGGGTGACGAGGGAATACTTCATGCCCTCGTGGCCCATGGCGATGCCGTCGCAGACCGCGATCGCCGGGAACACGATGGGCGTGCCGCCGCCCATGGCGACGCCGAGACGGACCGCTTCCGTGATCTTGTCGAGGTTCATGTGGCCGGGCACGATCTCGTTGTAAGAGCTGACGATGCCGATGAGGGGAC
>JAGACE010000134.1 GCA_017614275.1 Clostridia bacterium
ATCGAAGAAGGCACTCCGGAAGAAATTTTCGACGACCCGAAATCCGACCGTCTGAAGGATTTCCTGTCCAAGATCCTGTGATCGGAACGAAGGAGTTTTGAACATGGCACAGAAACGAACCAAGAAAAACGACAAACTGGGCAAGGGCGGCATCGCCGCGCTCATCATCGCGGGCCTGCTCCTGATCGCGCTGCTCGTGGGCGTCATCTTCTTCGTCCACAGCGGCAAAGCCGGCGTCAGCGAGAGCGCGGGGCTCATCACCGCCAACGAGACGACGGCTGTCGAGCAGACGACGGCGCTCGAACCCGACGCGGACGAGACGACCGCCAAGGCCGTGAAGACCGTGACGGACAAGGACGGGAACGTGGTCACCGTGAAGGAAGACGAGGACGCCGCCGGCGCCAAGTCCTCCGGCACCGACGAGACCACGAAGAAGGAGCCCGCCAAGGACACCGCGAAAGTCTCTCCGTCGGACATCGTCTTCCAGAGCAAAGTGACCGCCAAACAGCTCGGTCAGTACTATGACGCCGATGTGGACACCTTCCGCAAGGTCTATGACGGGAAGACCGTCACCGTCACCGGCAAGGTCGCGTCCAAGTCCCCGAAAATGCTCTATGTGGAGCTTGCCACCGGCACGAAAGTCCCGATGCGCATCTACCTGAGCACGGAGGCCCAGCGGGAAGCTTTCAACCTGCTCGAGAAGGGCAAGAAGATCACCGTCAAGGGCAACCTTGCCATCCTCTATCCGGAGCAGGTGGACGCCGGCGGGTTCCAGGAGATGGCCAACGGGCTCATCGCCCTGGACAGCGTGACCCTGGTCAAATAAATCGAATATCGATCTGACTGATTTACATCCCATGAAGCACTGATTTGCAAGAAAGGGACTACAGACGGCCGTTGTTGCCGGTTTGTAGTCCCTTTTTTCTCTGTCATCCTCCCATTTTTTGCTTTGCCGGAAGAGGAATGGACTTCAAACGATCCTTTTCGAAGCTTTATAGTCCCTTTTTTGGATCCAAAAGCCAAATCCTCTCAAGAAAGGGACTACAGACAGCTTGATTTGCCGCTTTGTAGTCCCCTTTTGGCAGAACGGTGGATGGAACAGTTGGTCAAAGTCCCGGGGACGTCTGCGTTGTCCCCTTTCCTTGAATTTTGGTATAATTGATTCATGGTTTATTGCTCACTCAGCGACTACTGCAGACGGCAGTACGGACAGAAACTGTATAAGCTGACGCTGGACAGCGGCTGCACCTGCCCCAACCGGGACGGGCTGCTCGACACGCGCGGCTGTCTGTTCTGCTCGGCCGGAGGCTCCGGAGACTTTGCCGCCGCGGGCGAGTCCCTCGACGAGCAGTTCGAACGCGCGAAGGCGCGGATCGCCGCGAAGTTCGCGCCGGGGGAGTCGGAAGAGGGGCGGTACATCGCCTATTTCCAGAGCTTCTCCGGGACCTACCCCGGGAAGGACGCGCTGACGGACGGCAGTTTTGAACGGCTCCGGGTTCGCTATCTGGACGCCGTCCGGCGGCCGGAGGTACGGGTGCTGTCCATCGCCACGAGGCCGGACTGCCTGGGCCCGGAGGTGCTGGACCTGCTGGCGGAACTGCGGGCCGTCAAGCCCGTGTGGGTGGAACTGGGCCTGCAGACATCCAACGAGGAGACCGCGGACTACATCCGCCGGTGCTACAAAAACGAGGTTTACGCGCAGGCCGTGGAGACGCTGAAGGCGATGGACATCCCGGTGGTCACGCACCTCATCCTGGGGCTGCCGGGGGAGACCGAGGAGGACATGAGAGCCTCGGTCCGCTACGCCTGCAACTGCGGCACCTGGGGCCTCAAACTCCAGCTGTTGCACGTGCTGGAGGGCACGGACCTCGGGAAGCAGTACAAGGCGCAGGAAGCGGGCACACCGCTGCCCGGCGCAAAAAAGATTGACATTTTCACCCTGGAGGAGTATATTGCGCTGCTGAGCAGGCTGATCCCCCTCGTCCCGGAGGAGGTCGTCCTGCACCGCCTGACCGGCGACGGCCCGAAACGACTCCTGCTGGCTCCCCTGTGGAGCGGGAACAAGAAAGCCGTTCTGAACGCCCTGAACAAGGCCCTCCGGGAGACTCCCTGAGACAAATTAAAAGGCCCCACCGGTCGGTGGAGCCTTTTCTGTTTCTTTACCAGTCGGTCTTGTTGACATCGCTCATGTTGATGTGGATGACGCCGCGCTTGGCGTTCTTGACGACCGGGATCTCCGTGTCGTCCGCATCTTCGATGTGCTTGCCCTTGTATTTCTTCGTGTCTTTCGCGATCTCGTTGCTCAGCAGCAGGACCGCGATGATGTTCGGGATGGCCATGAGCCCGTTCATGAGCTCAGATGCCGTCCAGACGAAGTTCAGCTCGACCAGGGCGCCGGCCACGACGCCGATGATCCAGAGGAGCTTGTAGAACACGATGACCTGCTCGCCGAACAGGTAGACGACGCAGCGTTCGCCGTAATAGTACCATCCGAGGATGGTGGAGAACGCGAAGGCGATGAGTCCCAGGATCAGGATGGGCGTCCCGATGTACGGGATGGATCCGAAGGACTCGGCGGTCAGGCTCGCGCCGTTGCCGCTCGTGGAATCGATGTGCGGGTGACGGAGGATGCAGGAGACCAGGACCAGACCGGTCATCAGGCAGATGACGACGGTGTCCCAGAATGTGCCGGTCATGGAGACCATGGCCTGCCGCTTCGGGTTGCGGGTCCGGGCCGCGGACGCGACCAGAGGCGCGGAACCCATACCGGATTCGTTGGAGAACAGACCGCGGGCGGTACCGTAGCGGGCCGCCATCATGATGGTGGAACCGATGAATCCGCCGCCGGCCGCGCGGGGCTTGAAGGCCGCCTGAATGATGGTGACGACGGCGTCCGCAAGATAAGCGCGGTTCATGATGAGGATGGCGATGCATCCGAGTACATAGAACACCGCCATGATGGGCACGAGTTTCTCGGCGACGCGGGAGATGCTCTTGATGCCGCCGACGATGACCAGAGCGACCATGACGCCGAGCACGATGGCGATGAACCCGGGCCGCAGCACGGGGATGGCCGTGGTCACGTTCGTCACGATGGCGTTCGCCTGGACGGTACACCCGATGCCGAACGAGGCCAGGATGGCCAGGAACGCGAATACGATGCCGAGCCACTTCATGTGGAGACGGCGGTCGAGGGCATACATCGCCCCGCCGATCATATCGCCTTTCTCACCCTTCACGCGGTACTTGACCGCGATGATGGTCTCGGAATACTTGGTGGCCATGCCGAGGACGCCGGTGATCCACATCCACAGGACCGCGCCCGGCCCGCCGAGGGCGATGGCCGTGCCGACGCCGACGATGTTCCCGGTCCCGATGGTGGAGGACAGGGCCGTGGTCAGCGCGCCGAACTGGCTGACGTTCCCGGTGGAGTCCTTGTCCGGTGTCACGGACAGCTTGATGGCTTTGAAGACATCCTTCTGGATGAAGCCCGTTCGGACGGTCATGAAGATATGCGTCCCGAACAGAATGATGATGAGCGGCCACCCCCACAAAAAATCGGAAATGGCCGTGATGGTCTGTACGATCATAGTACCCCTCTTTCTCTTTTCTGCGCCAAAATAACAGTAAAACTTATTTTAACACAATTTTCCCGAATTCGACAGAGGGGTGGAAGACGACACGCATTCATGCTAAAATAATATAATATCTAGTATATAAAGAGAGGAGGACCCCCAAGATGCAGAATTGTCGGCGATGTACCATCGCGATGGTCCTGACGTTTTTTCTCCTGCTCGGCGTGCTCCTGACCGGCTGCAGGAGCGTGGACGACGCCACGCCGGACACCGAGGCGCTCCGACAGGCCAAACAGACGGAAGTGGCCCCGGAACTCAGCGCGGACCCGAACGTCACCACCGTCAAAGATGTGGAAGGAGAGGTCGTCCTCGGGAACACCCGCAAGGCGGACGCCACCAGGACCACAACGAAGAAAGCGGGGTCCATGAAACTGAAGGTCGGAGACAAGACGTTCTCCGTCACACTTCTGGACAACGAGACCGCGCGGGCTCTGAAGGACCAGCTCCCGCTGGACCTGACCATGACCGAGCTCAACGGCAACGAGAAGTATTACTATTATTCCCGGCTGCCCTCAGACGCCCGCCGCGTGGGCACTGTCCACACCGGGGACGTCATGCTCTACGGCGAGAACACGCTGGTCGTCTTCTACAAGACGTTTGACACCTCTGAAGCCTAC
>JAGACE010000135.1 GCA_017614275.1 Clostridia bacterium
CAGACGCAAGGCAACTTCCTGTGGATCGTGGAAAAGGGCACTCTCCCACCATGTTTTACGTAGCTCGGAGCCCAAGTGTGGTGGGAAGCGGTAAGTTTGAAGCGGTTTCACACCATGATTTGAGCGATGATTCGCAATCCCATGGTGGGAAAACCGTTCGAACAGGGGATTTCCCATGAAGAAGCCGAGCATTTGAGGGAAATACATGGTGGGAACCCACCTGCCTGGGGCAGATTCCCATGAAAAGAAGGGGCGGTGTTGGAGAACACAAAAAACGACCGAAGCAGGGTGTGCTTCGGGCGTGACAGCCTGGTGGTGACAGACGAGTCGCGAAAGACGTTGGTTTCTATAAAAATGGTGTCGGCTTACTTTTTCTCCCATGCAGCGCGGGCTGCGGCGGCGCGGGCGGCGTCTTCCTTCATGGCGACGGCGGCTTCCTTGCAGTAGGCCGCGTAGTCGAAGCCCTCGCCTTCCTGTTCCTTGAGATAGTCGAGGAACTCCTGACGGGTGACGCGCTCGTAGCCGCTCTCCTGCTGGTCGCTCAGCGGGTCGATCGCCGTGCCGTAGGTCAGGTCGATCATCTTCCGCACGCGGTTGCGGCAGAAGCCGCCCTGGCAGAAGCCCATGCCGGCGCGGGTGCGTCGCTTCACGCCGTCCACGGTCATGACCGGGATCTCGCGGGTCAGCGCGTCCTTCACCTCGCCCGCCGTCACCTGCTCGCAGCGGCAGATATACTTCTTCGGGTCGTCATAGGGAAGGTCCAGGTGGCGATGCACATAGTCCGCGGGTTTCATCTCGGTCTTCCGCTCGATGATGGGCGCGCGGTACGGGTCGTACGTCTCGTCCGGCACCAGGTCGAGGCCGGCCTCTTCGAGCATCTCGGTCACAAGGTCCGCGATGCCGGGGGCGGAGGTCAGTCCGGGGGACTGGATGCCCGCCACATTGAAGAACCCGGGGGTGGCCGACGGGCCGATGACGAAGTCGTCGGTCGAGGAGACGGCGCGCAGGCCGCAGAAGGAGCGGATGAACTTCGAGGGGTCCACGTGCGCGTAGGACGCGAGCCCCTGCTTGTAAATGTTGTAAAGGCGATCCACTTTCGTGCGCTTCGTAGCCGTGGCCGCATCTTCGTCAATGGCGTCGGGGCCCAGTAGCAGGTTGTCGTGGTAGGTGGACGTCACGAGGATGCCCTTGCCCATCTTGGTCGGCATGGAGAACACGACCGTGTTCAGCACGCCGCCCGTGCCGCGGCCGAGCAGGATGTACTCGCCGGAGCGGGGCGTGATCGTAAACGTCGGCTCGTTGACCATCTGGTCCACTTTGTCGGAGTGCAGGCCCGCCGCGTTCACGACGAACCGGGAGGCGAAGTCCGCGCCGGGGGTGTGGACGACGAACGACCCGTCGTCCTGCACGTCAATGTCCGAGACGGGGGAGTTCAGAAACAGTTCCACCCCGTTGTGGATGGCGTTCTCCGCCAGAGCCACCGTCATCTCATAGGGCGAACACACCCCGGCGCCCTTGCAGTACAGCGCGTACTTCACGTCCGGGTTGATGTTCGGCTCCAGGGCAAGGATCTCGTCGTGCTCCAAAATCTCAAGGTCCGGCAGCCCGTTCTTCTCGCCGTTCTCTTTGATGGCTTCCAAGGCCGGCAGATCGTCCTCGTTCATCGTGATGACGAGGGACCCGGTCTCGCGGAAGCCGAAGTTCAGTTCCTTGTCCAGCTGGGCGTACTGGCGCCGGCCCTGGTAGCAGACCCGGCCCTTCAGCTTCGCGTTGGCCTCGGCGTAGCCGCCGTGGACGATCGCGGAGTTCGCCTTCGACGAACCCATGGACACATCGTTCTCCGCCTCCACGAGGGCGATCTTCAACTGGTACCGGGACAGCCGCCGCGCGATGGCGCAGCCGACCACGCCGGCGCCGATGATACAGACGTCATACATAAGAAACCCTCCTGAGGCTTACTGATCCTCTTCCTTGTCGCTCGAGAAACTCGTGCGCAGGTACGTGCGGAAATTGGCTTTGTAACTGGGGAAGAGCTTGGGCGATACGACCCCGGTGTCCACCCACGCGTCCGCCAGTTCCTTCTCGAACGCGGCCACGTGGTCGATGTTCAGGCGGCCCACATGGTCCACCTCTTTCGCGCGGGCCGCGGCCTGCCGGCCGGCCTCCCGCCCGAAGACGATGATGTCCAGAAGCGAATTGCCCATGAGACGGTTGCGCCCGTGGATGCCGCCCACGACCTCGCCGGCGGCGTACAGGTTCTTCGTGTTCGCCACTTCGCAGCGCTCGTTGATCTCCACGCCGCCGTTCTGGTAATGCAGGGTGGGGTAGATCAGGATGGGCTCTTTCCGCATGTCGATGCCGTACTTGTTGAACATTTTATACATGCCGGGGATCTTGGCCACGATGGTGCCCTCCCCATGGATCTTCTCGATCATCGGCGTGTCCAGCCACACGGCCTGTCCGCCGCCGGGGATGTCCACGCCGTTCCCGCGGGCGCATTCCCGGATGACCGAAGCGGCCGCCACATCACGC
>JAGACE010000136.1 GCA_017614275.1 Clostridia bacterium
ACCAGTTTGTCCAGAGGCACCTCCGCCGCCACTTCCACGGACTTGCGGGCGTTCTTGAACGTGACGACGCCGCCCAGGCCGATGTACAGCCCGAGGTCGGTGGCCTCCCGCATCATCTCCACGCTGCCGGAAAAGCAGTGCAGGACGCCGGTGGGCGCGTACTTCCGCAGGCACTCCAACGTGTCCCCGTGCGCCTCCCGGTCGTGGATGATGACCGGCAGCCCCAGGTCCTGCGACAGGGCCAGCTGGCGGGAGAACAGGTCCACCTGAGTGTCCCGGGGCGCGTTCTCCTCCCAGTAGTAGTCCAGGCCGATCTCCCCGACGGCCACCGCCTTCTCCTCCTTCTGCAGGAGGTCGGCGATCATGTCGAGGTCTCCCTTGCGCTCTTCCCCGGCCTGTTCCGGATGGATGCCGAGGGCGGCGTACACGAAGTCGTACGTGTGCGCGAGGTCCAGGACCTTCACGGAGGACAGCAGGTCCACCGCGCAGTCCACGACGCGCACGACCCCGCCTTCGGACAGGACCTTCGAGAGGACCTCGTCCCGGTCAGCGTCGAAGGCCTCGTCGTCGTAGTGGGAATGGGTGTCGAAAATGTTCTGCAGCATGCTGTGCTCGCTTTCTTCAAGAAAAACTCCGGAGCTCTTGGCGAGTCCCGGAGCTTTGCACTTTTACCGAATGGTGGCGCCCGTGTTCAGGTCGTCGACGAAGAGGACCTTCACATCGTCCTCCGCGTTGTCGGCCGCCAGGATCATGCCCTGGGACTCCACGCCGCAGAGGGTGGCGGGCTTCAGGTTGGCCACGAGGACGATCTTGTGTCCGACGAGGTCTTCCGGCGCGTACCACGGGGCGATGCCCGAGGCCACGGTCCGCTCGCCGACGCCGTCGTCCAGGGTCAGCTTCAGGAGCTTCTTCGCGCGTTTGACGGGCTCGCAGGCTTTGATCTCCGCCACGCGCAGCTCGACTTTCGCGAAGTCGTCGATGCTGATCTGCGAGAGAGCGGCCACGCCGGCCAGCGCCTCTTTGACCTTCTCGTTGTTGGCTGTCTCCGCTTCCGCGTTGGCCTTCTGCCGGGCTTCGATCTTCTCGTACATCTCTTCCTTGTCGATGCGGGCGAAGAGCGGCTCCGCTTTGCCGACGGTGATGCCGGGCTCCAGAGCGCCGAACGCGCTCAGGGAGTCATAGTCCCTCGCGTTCATGTTGGTCTGGGCGAAGATGGCCTCCGTGGTGTCCGGGGTGAACGGGGACAGCAGGATGGCCAGGAAGCGGATCGCCTCCAGCAGGTTGTACAGGACCGTGCCGAGCCGTTCGCTCTTCTCCGGGTCCTTGGCCAGCACCCAGGGTTCGGTCTCGTCGATGTACTTGTTGGCGCGCTTGGCAACAGCCAGGACCGCGTCCACGGCGTCCGCCATGTGGTAGGTGGCCAGGAGGTCGTCGACCTTCTGCACCGCGTCAAGGCAGGTCTTTGCAAGGTCCTCGTCCACCGCTTCTTTCGCCGTGGGGGCCTGGATGACGCCGTCGAAGTACTTGTTGGTCATGGCGATGGTCCGGTTGACCAGATTGCCGATGGTGTTCGCCAGGTCCGAGTTGTACCGCTCGATCATGGTCTCATAGGTGATGGACCCGTCGGCCGCGTGCGGCATCTCGGAGAGCAGGTAATACCGGGTGGCGTCCACGCCGAACAGCTCCGTGAGGTCGTCGGCATAGATGACGTTGCCCTTGGACTTGGACATCTTGTCCTCGCCGAACAGGAGCCACGGATGGCCGTAGACCTGCTTCGGAAGGGGCTCGCCCAGCGCCATCAGCATGATGGGCCAGTAGATGGTGTGGAAGCGGACGATGTCCTTGCCGATGATGTGCACGTCGGCCGGCCAGTACTTCCTGTACTGGTCCGAGGAGCCGTCCGGATCGTACCCGATGCCGGTGATGTAGTTCGAGAGGGCGTCGATCCACACATAGATGACGTGGCCCTCGTCGAAGGTGACCGGGATGCCCCATTTGAAGGACGTCCGGGACACGCAGAGATCCTGCAGACCGGGCTTGATGAAGTTGTTGAGCATCTCCTTCTTCCGGGCTTCCGGATAGATGAAGTCCTCGTTTTCCTCGATGTAGTCTTCCAGCTGCTTCTGGTACTTGGAGAGTTTCAGGAAATAGGCCTCTTCACTGGCCTGCTTCACTTCCCGCCCGCAGTCCGGGCACTTTCCGTCCACGAGCTGGGACTCCGTCCAGAACGATTCACAGGGGGTGCAGTACAGGCCCTCGTAAGAGCCTTTGTAGATGTCTCCCTGATCGTACAGCTTCTTGAATATCTTCTGCACGACTTTCTCGTGATAGTCGTCGGTCGTGCGGATGAAGTGATCGTAAGTGGTGTTGAGCAGATCGCAGATGTCGCGGATCTCTCCGGCCACCTTGTCCACATACTGTTTCGGGGTGACGCCGGCGGCGTTCGCATACCCTTCGATCTTCTGGCCGTGTTCGTCGGTACCGGTGAGGAAGAACACATCGTAGCCCTGCATTCGTCTGTACCTCGCGAGCGCGTCGGTCATGACGATCTCATACGAGTTCCCGATATGGGGCTTCCGAGATGTGTAAGCGATTGCGGTGGTGATGTAATATTTTCCTCTGTCCACTGCAAATTCCTCCCTTTCTTATAAAGTAACTGGATTATTGTATCATAAACGAACATAAGAAACAACAAAAGCACCCCGTTGCGGGGTGCTTTTCTCAGTGCTTAGTCGAAGACGCCGTTCTTCTCGAAGAACGCGCGGGCGTCCTCCAGGATGCGGCAGTCGTTGTCGAACCGCAGGTATTTCTCCGCGCCGTCGAAGGGCAGCCAGGAGTAGTCTTCGATCTCTTCCTCCTGGATGACGGTCCGGGTGTCTTCCGTGGTGGCGGCGAAGATGAAGACCTTCTTGTCGATGCGGTTCTGGATCATGTAGTTGGACTCTTCCCGGAAGCCGGGCAGGATCCGGATGTGCAGGCCCGTCTCCTCGAGGACCTCCCGTTTGGCGGTCTCCTCGAAGGTCTCCCCGGGCTCGATGTGCCCTTTCGGGAAGCTCCAGTGGGCGCTGCGGTTGTTCTTGATGACCAAAAAGCGGGGTTCCCCCTTCACTTTCCGGCAGACGATGGCCCCGCAGGACGTCTCGTAATAACAGCGGATGGAGTCCGGTGAGAAGAAGTCCATCGCCTTCGTCACATCGTGATTGATGTAGCGTTTGCTCTTCGGAGCCACGACATAATACCGTTCTCCGTCTTTTTCGACCGTTGCGATGACGCGGCCGTCGAATGTTTTCACGGGGTGGTCGATCCCCATGATGAACGCCTTCAGCGTTTCTCTTTTGCGGGCGGTGACAAAATTGATTTCCCCATAGTTCAGCCCATATGTGAACCCCTGCTGCGGGTTTTCGGAATGGATCGGAGATGTCACCTTGACCCTGACATACCTGCCAAGCATTTGATATGTACCTCCGAGTGGTGCTACGCACCGAGATGAATTGCTACCGATTATACTCTTTTTATAGGATACATTCAAGAGAAAAACCCTCTTTCCCGCAGGAAAGAGAGTTTTCTTTTGTTATCAGACTCCGTTTTTCTTCCGAACGACAAAGAACAGCGCCGCGGCGGCCAGGAGCGTGGCCGCGGAGAGGACCGCGCCGGCGGTGAGGCCGGGCACTTTGTAGGTCAGTTTGACCTTGTTCAGGCCCTGGTCCAGCGGGATGAGATAGAAGCAGTCGGCGAACGCGTCATTCTGCAGCGTCTGCTTGTCGACTTCCCTGCCGTTGACCTGAACGGTCCAGCCCCGGTCGACCGGGACGGACAGGAACAGCTTCTCGTTGCCCGTCTCCGCCTCAAAGGCCGCGTTCACGTAGCCCGGATCGAAATGGTACTCCTCGGGCTGCTTCGCGTTCAGTTCCGCGGAAACGGCCGCCAGTTCGTTCAGATCCAGGCTGTAGCAGTACGCTTCCTCGATCTTGTTCTCGCCGGAGAGGTACTGGTAGCGGACCACGGTGTCCTTCTTCGTAGTGGCGGACTGCGGCAGACGCACGGCCTGCGGGGTCAGCCAGTAGGCGTATTCCGTGAGGAACTTCCCGTTGCAGTACAGCTTTCCGTGGGCCCAGCCTCTGGTGTGGATGCTGAGATAGGTCACCGTGCCGGCGGGCTGCTGCGGGATGGTGTACAGATAGCGGTCGTGGGTCCCGTCCCGTTTGGTCTTCAGGTCCACTTTCTTATAGAGGTTCACCTTGCGGCCCAGCAGCTGGGAATACAGCGCGTTCTGGTACGCGAAGGGGTCGTTTTCATAGTCGGCATAGTCCACAGCCCTGCCGCTGTCCACCACGAGGGCCGGAGCGATGCAATACGGGTTGCGGCAGATGCCTTCGCCCAGATCCTCCGCCTTCGTCAGGCCGGGGATGTCCTTTTCCCCGAGGACGTACCGGACCGACAGCAGCGAATCGGCCGCCAGCATGCGGGTCGTAGTCACGGGGACCGTGGGATCGGAGGCGTAGCCCAAGTGGCACATCAGCTCCGCCTGGTTGTTGGAATAGGTGGACGAGTAATGCGCGATGCCGTTGTAGGCATAGGAATAGGAGTCGTCGAAATAGGCCGTCAGGTTCTCGTCCGTCTTGTGGCGATAATCCGACTGGGCGATGCGGTAGAAGCTGTCGTCCGCCGCTTTGACGGCGGCCACTTTCTCCGTGCGGTTCGCGTGGTAGTCCTGGTACCGGCCGACCTTG
>JAGACE010000137.1 GCA_017614275.1 Clostridia bacterium
ACCAGCGGCGAGCAGAACCCGCCCTGGCAGCGGCCCATGCCGGGCCGGACCCGCTTCTTCACGGCGTCCAGGGTCGGCGGACAGAGGGGGCTGTCCAGCGCGTCGAGGATCTCTCCTTTGGAGATCTCCTCGCAGCGGCAGACGATGACCCCGTAGTCCGGGTTCTCGGCGATGTACCGCTCCCGCTCCTCCGGCGCCATACTCCGCAGTTCGGGGATGCCCCTGCGGACCGGGTCGAAGCTCTCGTTCCTGTGTACGGGCTGTGTTTCGGACAGTTTGTCCGCGACCGCCTGCGCCACGTCCAGAGAGAACGCGGGCGCGGAGGTCAGGCCGGGCGACTGGATGCCGCCGACGTGGTAGAGGTTGTTACAGTTCCGCCCCCACTCGAGGACGAAGTCCTCCTCGAAGGTCGGCGCGCGCACCCCGGTGAAGTAGGTGATGATGTCCCGGGTGTTCGCGACCGAAGAGGTGCGGGTCTGTTTCTGATAGATGGTTTGGATGCTCTCCGGCCGGGTGGAGAAGTCCTCCTTTTCCCGGCACTCCACGGCGTCAGGTCCCATGAGGACGTTGTCGTGGACCGTCTTCAGCGTACCGCCGCCCTTGGTGTGGGAGGTGAAGTACGACTTGTTGATCTCGATGATGGAGGCGATGGAGTCGTAACCCCGTCCGGACTTGACGTCCTGGATGGTGTCCGTGCCCCGCCGCGGGTGGATGGAGTAGAACCGGTCGTGTGCCATTTCCGCCACGTCGTCGGCGAAGACGCCGGCGGCGTTCACGACCACCTTCGGGTACACGGTCCCGCGGTTCGTATGGACGGCCGTGATCCGGCCGCCCTCGGTGTCCATGGACAGGACCGCCGTGTTCAGGCTGAGTTCCGCGCCGTTCTGCGCGGCGTTCTCCGCGTAGGCGATGGTCAGCTGGTACGGAGACACGATGCCGGCGGAGGGGTTGTACATCGCGAACGCGAAGTCCGGATTCATGGCGGGCTCGTCCCGCAGGAGCGCTTCCCGCCCGACGATCTTCGTGTCGGTCACGCCGTCGTGGTACTTCCGCCAGAGGGCGAGGAGCGTGACGACCGGGCGCAGGTAAGCCTGCGTGAAGCAGGCGTACTGGCCGGTCCGCCGAAACGGCACGTCCAGCTCCCGGCAGACCCGGTCGTACATCCGGTTGCCGAGCAGCACATACTTCTGTTTCAGGCTGCCTTTGGACAGGTCGACGCCGGGGTGGACTTCTCCGTCGTTGCGGCCGGAGGCCTGCAGCGCGAAGTCCGCCTCCTTTTCCACGAGGAGGACCGAGAGGTCCCACTTCGTCAGTTCCCGGGCGATGGACGCGCCGGAGATGCCGCCGCCGATGACCAGCACGTCGACGTGTTTTCCGTCGAGGGCGTCATCCTTCAGGGACGGCACGCGCATGGGGATGGGTTCCGCCCCTTCCAGCGCGATGTCGTTGACCACATGGACCCGGCGCTTGTCTTTGGAGACCGCCAGGCTGCAGGCTTTCAGGATGTCTTCCCAGGAGCCGAGCGTACCGGAGACACGGATGGTGTCCCCCTCCCGGTCGGCCGTCACGCGGCCGCCGAACGCGCGGTCCAGTTTTTTGCGGATCTTTTCCAGTTCAGTCATGTCGTCACCCTCTTTCCGCATTGCTTTCGTTTTTAGTCGGTCGCTTGGCCGACTCTCTACCCTCATTATAAACGCTCCGCCCGAAAAGTCAACGGTCCGGACAAAGAAAAAACCAC
This sequence comes from Clostridia bacterium, assembly GCA_017614275.1. Taxonomy (GTDB): domain Bacteria; phylum Bacillota; class Clostridia; order Oscillospirales; family Acutalibacteraceae; genus RUG420. The sequence goes on from JAGACE010000137.1 coordinate 1,739, forward strand.
CCCTGCGGGTGGTTTTCATCATTTGAGAATGCCGCTGTCGGCGATGGACTGCACGGCCTGTTCGATCTCTTCCGGCGGCAGGACCAGAGCAAAGCGCGTGTAGCCTTCTCCGAGAGGTCCGAAGCTGACGCCGGGGGTCGTGATGACCCCGGCCCGCTCGATGAGATCCAGACAGAACTGCATGCTGTCGTTGCTGCCGTACGAGGCGGGCAGCGGGGCCCAGACGAACATGGAACCCTTGCTGTCGGGCAGGTCCCAGCCGATGGAGCGCAGACCTCTGCACAGGGCGTCCCGCCGGGCCTGATACTGCCGGCACTGTTCCTCCACCATGTCGGTGGGGCCTTCGAGCGCGGCGATGGCGGCCTTCTGGATCGGCAGGAACATGCCGAAGTCGATCTGGCTGCGCAGCTTGCGGAACGCGGCCACCACGTCCGGCCGGCCGATGAGGAAACTCATGCGGGCGCCCGTGACGTCGAAGGACTTGGACAGGCTGAAGAACTCAGCGCCCACGTCGACGGCGCCGTCGTACTGCAGGAAACTGCCGCCCTTCACCCCGTCGAAGATGATGTCGGAGTAGGCGTTGTCGTGCAGGAGCAAAATGTCGTGCTCGTTCGCGAAGGCGATGAGCTCGTTGTAGACCTTGTCGTTGCCGACGCTGCCCATGGGGTTCGCCGGCAGGGAGACCACCATGAACTTCGCCCGCTCCGCGACGTCCGCGGGAATCGTGGAGACGTCCGGCAGGAACTCCGTGTCCGCGGTCATCGGGTAGTACCAGGGCTCCGCGCCCGCCATCTTGGCGCCGGCGATGAACACCGGGTAGCAGGGGCTCGGCAGCAGGATGGTATCGCCCTCGTTGACCAGGGCCATGCCCACGTGGCCCATGCCCTCCTGCGTGCCGTAGCAGGAGCAGACCATGTCCGGGGTGATGGAGACGCCGAAGCGCCGCTCATAGTAAGCGCAGACCGCGTCCAGCAGCTCCGGCAGATCCCGGAGGGCGTATTTCCAGTTCTCCGGGTCCATCGCCGCCTCCGCCAGGGCCGTGCGGATGTGCAGCGGGGTCTCGAAGTCCGGGGTGCCCACGCTCATGTTGTACAGCGTGCGCCCCTGTGCCTCCAGTTCCAGTTTTTTCTCGTTCAACGCCGCGAAGATCTCATCCTCAAAACGGCCGAGCCGGTCGGAAAACTGCATGCGGTCTGATGCTCCTCTCGTTTCTTTCCGTATTATTATACATATTGTCCCTGTAAATTAAAAGTGCTATAATACATGGCAATTCCTTTGTGAAAGGGGTATTCCCATGACCCTCGACAAGATCTACCACGCCGCGTTCGTGCTGAAGGACATCATCCGGAAGACAGACGTCATCGCCGCGCCGGAGCTGAATCCGGAGGCAGATCTCATCCTGAAAACAGAAAACCTGCAGGTCACCGGATCGTTCAAGGTCCGCGGGGCCGCTTACAAGATCTCGCAGCTCTCCGCCGAGGAGAAGGCGCGGGGCGTCATCGCCTGCTCCGCCGGCAACCACGCCCAGGGCGTGGCGCTGGCGGCCACGAAGGCCGGGGCAAAGAGCCTCATCTGCCTTCCGGACAACGCGCCCATCTCCAAAGTGGAGGCCACGAAGAAATACGGCGCCGACGTGTGCCTGGTCCCCGGCGTCTACGACGACGCCTACAACAAGGCGCTCGAACTGCGCGACTCCGAAGGCTACACCTTCGTCCACCCCTTCAACGATGAAGACGTCATCGCCGGTCAGGGCACCATCGGGCTCGAGATCCTCGAGCAGGTCCCGGACGTGGACGCGGTCATCGTGCCCGTGGGCGGCGGCGGACTCATCTCCGGCGTGGCCTTCGCCATCAAACAGCTGAACCCGAACGTCAAGGTCTACGGCGTCCAGGCGGCCGGAGCCCCCAGCATGGTCAAGTCCGTCAAAGAGGGCAAGATCAAACGGCTGGCCTCCGTCACCACCATCGCGGACGGCATCGCCGTCAAGGAGCCCGGAGACCTGACGTACGATCTGGTCACGAAGTATGTCGATGAACTCGTCACCGTCTCCGACGACGAGATCGCCGCGGCCATCCTGGCCCTCATCGAGCAGCAGAAGCTCTGCGCCGAGGGCGCCGGCGCCGTCTCCGTGGCGGCCGCCATGTTCAACAAGGTCC
>JAGACE010000138.1 GCA_017614275.1 Clostridia bacterium
CGTCGGCGGCGGCTACAAGCTGATGAAAGCCCTCGGCAAAGCCGAATAAAACAGACCAAACCGGGACACCGGGCAGAGAAAACTGCCCGGTGTTCTTTTTTATATTAAAAAACTGGACTTTGGTCTAACCTGGGTTTATACTGAAATAGTGGATAATATTGACGAATTCTTTTGCAGAAACGGAAAACTTTTATGGAAAGGAGACACAACGAAAGATTCGTCGGGATATCGAAACTAATGATTGGGAAGGGATGAAACAGATCAATGCGAGATTTAAAGAACATAATCGAGTTTGAGGATCTTCTGCAGGACACCCATAACGACTTGGTGCGTCAGGCGAAGAGCGAAGGAAAACTCGCGCTCGGTTATACCTGTTACTTCATGCCGGAAGTTCTCCTGAACCTCCCGGGCTGCTTCTCCGTGCGTCTCCGCGCGCCGCGCAGCGCGGCCCCCGACATGGCGTCTTACTACATGTCGAACCGGACCTGCATGTACGGCCGTGCGCTCATGGAGCGCGCCATGGAGGGCGGCTTCAATTTCCTGGACGCCCAGCTCGCCACGGAGACCTGTACCGTGACCTGCCGGTTCCAGGAGCACCTGCAGATGATGCCGGAGCTCATCGACAATCCGGACTTCTTCTGTGAATTCACCGACGTCCCGTTCAAGAAGAACGAGAACTCCATCGTCCACTATAAAGACCAGCTGCAGGCACATGTCCTGGACGTCCTGCACGACAAACTGGGCGTGGACACCTCGGACGACGCCATCCGCAAGGCGATCGAAGAGCAGAACGAGATCAACCGGGTCGTCCGGGAGATCGGCGAATACCGGAAACTCGACAACCCGACCATCACCGGCTTCGAGTTCTCCCTCTGCCAGCTCGTCGCCCTCGCCTGCCCGCACTACCTGATCCTTCCGATGCTGAAGGAGACCCTGGAAGACCTCAAGACCCGTAAGCCGGATCCGAACCCGAACTACCGCATCAAAGTCGTGCTGGCCGGTTCGGAGAACGATGACCCGTACTTCGTCCAGCTCATCGAGCAGTGCGGCGCCCTCGTCGTGGCGGACCGCTACTGCTACGGCTCGCTTCCCGGACGGGGAGAAGACATCGTCATCAAAGACGGCGAGACCCCGCTGGAAGCCGTGGCCCGTCATTATCTGGTCACGAGCCAGTGCACGCGCTTCATGGAACAGCACATCATGCGGGAGCGGAAAGAGTATCTGGCCAACCTCGTCAAGGAATACAAGGCAGACGGTATCATCATCGAGCAGATGAAGTTCTGCGAATACTGGAGCTATGAGCGCCTGATCGATACCTTCGTCCTGCGCCGTGATTACGGCATCCCGGTCTGCTCGATCGAAAAAGAGTATACGAATACGGCGATCGGACAGCTGCGGACCCGGTTCCAGGCATTCATCGAGAGTGTGGAACTGAAGAATCTTCAAGGAGCACAGGGAGGTGTTAGCTGATGGCAGAAGAGAGAATGGTAAAAATGTCGCTGGCCGAGAAACTCGGGTACCGGAAAGGCGATCTGAAAAACTTCGTAAAATACATCGCCGATGACCCGAAACAGGCCGCACACGACTTCGTTTACGGCAAGGAGCACGAGCGCCGCAACCTCGGCGATCTGTACATCCAGCCGACCGGCCTGTATCGTCACCGCGAGTGGAGAGGCCTCAAAGATACTTTTTATTATTTCAACGTCATCTGGTGCTATAACTACGGCATGATGGTCGCGGACATCCTGTCGGCGGAAAAACCGCTGTCCTTCTTCAAGGGCCTCTGGCGGTACCGCTGGCTGGGCCAGACCTACATCCCGGTCCTGCACTGGTACGACCGCGGCATGGAAGGCATGCGCGGCCCGGCGCTGCGCGCGTCCGCGTGGCACTATCGCGGCATGACCCACGCCACCATCGAACAGTTCATGCGCATGTTCGCGCGCGATGTCCGCTTCAACGGCGGCAAGGAGACCGAACTCTGGAAGAAATCGGTCCTGCACAACGAGACCGTGTCCGGCTCCATCTTCTATCCGTTCCGGGACGGCGGCCTCGTCGACATCCCGCTGGAGATGATCCCGTACTTCGTCACCTGTCACGTCAACTCGAATACGGTCCTCCACTACATCGACGCCATCCAGTCGATGGGCCTTCCCGCGGACCCCTGTCCCATGTGTCAGGCCGAGTCCGGCGTCGGCATCATGGACGACTATCCGGATTCCGCTCCGTGCATCGTCACCTCCAACGAGGCGTGCGACGCGTCCGTCGCCACCTCCATCATCCAGGACTGGCTCTTCGACCGTCCGCTGTACGCTATGCCGCAGCCCATGCGCTATGACGATCCGCTGGTCCAGAAACGCTGCCAGGCCGAGATCGAAGGCGCCTGGAAGTTCGTCGAAGAACAGACCGGCGTTCCCTTCAGCTGGGAAAGCTTCAAGAAATACGCGGAACTGCAGAACGAGCAGCTCTACTTCGAGCGCGAGAAATGGGACGTTGCCGCCAGAACGAACAGCTATCCCGTCAACGGCGTTGCCCAGGCCCTGTACCGCATCTACTATTCGCAGTACGGCTGGAACGAGACCTGGCAGCTGCTGGACAACCGTGTCCGGAAGATCATGGAATACTGTGTCACCAACCAGATCGACACGTTCCCGAAGACCCGCCACCGCGTCATCGCCTGGTCCTGCGCCGCGCTCTACTATTCCAACTGGTGCACCTGGGCCTACAACTGCTGGGGCCTGAACACCATCATCAACATGGACTCGCTGATGTTCGACAAGGAGATCCGCACGGATTCCTACGAGCACGCGCTCGAAGACCTCAGCTGGTACAACGAGATGGCCCCCATGCGCGCCATGGCCGTCGGCGGTCACGAACACATCTTCCAGCTGTGGGATTACATGGAACGCTTCAACTGCGACATGGTCATGATGTACGACCAGCTGCAG
>JAGACE010000139.1 GCA_017614275.1 Clostridia bacterium
ACGCTGAATCTCGATCTCACCTCGATCTTCGAAGTCACGAAATTCTTCGCGGCCTACATGAAGAAAAACATCGAAGCGGGCAAGCAGGGCTACGGCCGTGTGATCAACATCGCTTCCATCTACGGTCTGGTCGGCAACATGGCCATCCCGACCATCGCCTATCACTCCACCAAGGGTGCTGTCGTCAACTTCACCCGCGGAGCGGCTGCCGAACTGGCAAAATACGGCATCACCTGCAACGCCATCTGCCCCGGCTTCTTCTACACGGAACTGACGACCGAGACGCTGGATTCGGAATACTTCCAGACGTTCGCCAAGAACACCGTCCCGATGGGCCGCTACGGCCAGCAGGGCGAGCTGAACGCGGCTGCCATCTTCCTGGGCGCCGAAGAGTCCACCTATGTGACCGGCCAGGCGATCGCTGTCGACGGCGGCTTCACCTGCGTATAACCGGCCTTGTAACTCAAAAAGAACAAAACAAAGACTCCCGAAGCAAACTGCTTCGGGAGTTTCGTTTTTGTTATTTCACTTCCGGCTTCATCGTCGGGAACAGCAGGACGTCCCGGATGGAGTCGTTGCCGGTCAGCAGCATGACCAGACGGTCGATGCCGATGCCGCAGCCGCCGGTGGGCGGCATGCCGTATTCCAGAGCGCGGATGAAGTCTTCGTCCATGAGTTCGGCTTCGTCGTCGCCGGCCTCGCGCAGTTCGATCTGGTGCTTGAAGCGTTCCACCTGGTCCAGCGGATCGTTCAGCTCGGAGTAGGCGTTCGCGTATTCCGCGCCGCAGATGAACAGCTCAAAGCGCTCGGTCAGGTAGGGCTTGGAGGGCTTCCGCTTGGTCAGGACCGATACTTCGACGGGATAGTCGATGATGAAGGTCGGCTGCTGGAGGTTCTCCTCCACGAACTCGTCGTAGAACGCGACGAGGATCTCTCCCCAGGAGTCCTTCCCGGGTTCGACTTCCACGTGCTTCTCTTTCGCCACTTCCAGGGCTTTCTCCCGGTCGCAGGCGAACTCCTCGAAGTCGATGCCCGTGTACTGCTTGACGGCTTCGGCCATGGTCAGGCGGGCGAAGGGCTCGCCGAGGTCCATGTCCACGCCCTTGTAGGTGACTTTCGTGGTGCCGTTGGCCGCCAGAGCGGCGTTGCGGATGATGGCTTCCGTGCGGTCCATCATGCCGTTGTAGTCCGTGTAAGCCTCATAGAACTCGATGGTGGTGAATTCCGGGTTGTGCTTCGCGTCCATGCCTTCGTTGCGGAAGATGCGGCCGATCTCATACACCCGCTCCATGCCGCCGACGATGAGCCGCTTCAGGGGCAGCTCCGTGGCGATGCGCATGTACATGTCGATGTCCAGCGCGTTGTGGTGGGTGATGAACGGACGGGCCGAGGCGCCGCCGGCGATGGTGTTGAGGACCGGGGTCTCCACTTCGATGTATCCGAAGTCGTCCATGGTCTTGCGGACGCTCGTGATGATCTTGGACCGCTTGATGAACGTCTCCTTGACCTCGGGGTTCACGATGAGGTCCACGTAGCGCTGACGGTACCGGGTGTCCGCGTCCTTCAGGCCGTGGTACTTCTCCGGCAGGGGCAGCAGGGACTTGGAGATGAGCTTCGCCTTCGTGGCGTGGACGGAGATCTCCCCCGTCTTCGTCTTGAAGACCTTGCCGCTGACTTCCAGCAGATCGCCGATGTCCCAGGCCTTCTTGAACGCCTGGTAATCGTCCTGACCGAGGTCGTCCCGGGCCACGTACAGCTGGATGTTGCCTTCGCGGTCCTGCAGCTGGGCGAAGGAGGACTTGCCCATGATGCGGCGGGCGATCATCCGGCCGCAGACGGAGACTTCCTTGTCCTCGAAGTCCTCATAGTTGTTTTTGATCTCCATGCTCTTGGCCGTCTGGGTGGCGGTCATCACCTGGAACGGGTCCTTCCCCGCTCCCTGGAGGGCGTGGAGTTTATCGATGCGGATCTGCCGGAGGCTGTTGGTGTCCTGCTCCGGGACCTGCGCATTGTTGTTCTGGTTCTTGTTCTCAGCCATGGATGGATATCTCCTTAGTTCTTCTTGGCAACTTCCAGGATCTTGAAGCTCATCTTGCCTCTGGGAGCTTCGACTTCGATGACATCGCCCACCCGTTTGCCGATGAGCGCCTTGCCGACGGGAGACTCGTCCGAGATCTTCCCGGCCAGGGGATCGGACTGGGTGAAGCCGACCAGACGATAGGTGACCTCTTCCTTGGTGTCGAGATTCTTGATCTTCACGACGGAAGACCGGCCGACGGTCCCTTCTTCATGGGCCTCGTCGTCCACGATGACGGCGTTGCGGATGAGTTCTTCCAGTTCGTTGATGCGGGACTCCATCTTGCCCTGCTCGGACTTGGCCTCATCGTACTCGGCGTTTTCGGAAAGGTCGCCGAAGGACAGAGCCACTTTGATCTTCTCGGCCATTTCGGCACGGCCGACGGTTTTCAGCTGATCGAGCTCGTCCTGCAGTTCTTTCAGGGCCTCGTGTGTCATCTGATATTCATTCATGGGGTGTTACTTCCTTCCGATAGATTTCTATTTGAAAAGTTTAGTCTTTTTCGATGTTTTTGAGCGCTTCCCGCTCCGCCTTGGAGATGGACATCTTGCCGTCCCGCAGGGTCTTGACCTGCCGGCGGTTGAAGGTGGAGGGCACCGCGTCGGGGCTCTTGTCCAGGCAGACTTTGATCTGGCCGGAGATGAGGTTCGTGTCGACGACCGTGCCTCTTCCCTCTTTCGTGTCGACGACAGCGCCGACCTTCGGGGTGATCTTCAGCAGGTGCTCATAGGACTCCTGCTCGTACTTGAGGCAGCACATCAGGCGGCCGCAGGTCCCGGAGATCTTCGTCGGGTTCAGGGAGAGCCCCTGTTCCTTGGCCATCTTGATGGACACCGGCTGGAAATCGCACAGGTGTTCCGTGCAGCACAGCGGCCGTCCGCAGATGCCGAGGCCTCCGATCATCTTGGCCTCGTCCCGCACGCCGATCTGCCGCAGTTCGATGCGGGTGCGGAACACCGCCGCCAGGTCCTTGACCAGGTCCCGGAAATCGACGCGTCCGTCCGCGGTGAAGTAGAACAGGATCTTCTTGTTGTCGAAGGTGTATTCGACGTCGATGAGTTTCATGTCCAGCTCGTGCTTGCGGATCTTTTCCTCACAGACTTTGAAGGCCTTCTTCTCCCGCTCCGCGTTGTCGGCGATGCGCTTGATGTCGGCCTCGGTGGCCACCCGGACGATGGGCTTCAGAGGGGCCACGAGGGTGTCGTCCTCGACCATGTGGTTTGCGTCCATGACGGTCCCGCATTCGAGGCCCCGGGCCGTTTCGACGACGACCTGCGTGCCTTTTGCGAACTGCTGACCGACCGGATCAAAGGTGTAGACCTTGCCGACTTCCTTGAACCGGACGCCAATTACTTCAGTCATAATGTCCCTTCATTTCTCATTGTTCACACGCTGACAGCCGGCTGACCAGCCGGGACAGTGTCAGGTTCTTGTTGGCGTGGAGCGTGATGGCCGAGGAGATGTCCTCGACCGCCTCCACCATGGAGAGGAGCGCCTGGTCCGCGTACAGCCCCGCGAGGGCTTTCACGGTCCCGTCCGCTCCGGAGAGGATCTTCGTGCCGCCGGCCTTCACGACCAGAGCGTCCCGGAGCATCAGCTCCAGCTGCTCCAGCGCCAGAGGCAGGAGGTCGTAGTCTTTTTCAAAGGGTGCGACGGCCGCCAGCAGTTTGGTCTGACTGCCGGAGTTCAGCGCCGCGCTGATGTCCTGTGCCAGTTCCTGTGCCTTCTTCACGGTCTCCCCGTCCCGGTCCGCGCCGACCACCGGGGTCAGGCTGAAGACCGCGGTCCGGGAGAGGACCGTCGGCAGGAGCGAGGCTTTGGACGTGCAGAGCAGCAGGAAGGTCGCGTACGCGGGCGGCTCTTCCAGGATCTTCAGCAGAGCGTTCTGCGCGTAGTCCTGCATACTGTCGGCCGGGTCGATGATGTAGACCTTGCGGTCGGCTTCGTTCGGCAGGATATAGGCGTCGTCCCGCATGTTCCGGACGGTCTCTACCGAAAGGGTCTTCCGTCCGTTCTCCGGGCCCACGAACAGGATGTCCGGATGGTTGCCGCTCTCTGCCTTTCGGCAGGCGTCGCAGGTGCCGCAGGGCTTGGGTGCATCGCCTTTGCAGACGAGGGCTGCCGCCAGCTCTTTGGCCAGCTTGAGCCGCCCTTCGGCGGTGCCGCCCTCCAGCACACAGGCGTGGGGCAGCCGGTCGGCGTCCACGGCCTGTCGGAGCTGTTCGTTCATGGGTTACTCCTTGTCGGAGACGACGAACCGTTCGCCGTCCTCGGCCGCTTTCCAGAAGGACTCGGCTTTTCCGGGCCGGGGCGCGCCCACGTCGACTTCCGTGACGCCGGCGCCGGTATCTTCAAAGGTGGACTCCAGGGTGCCCTGTTCCTCGGCTGCC
>JAGACE010000140.1 GCA_017614275.1 Clostridia bacterium
ATCATGACCTCCTTGGAGTCTGTGACGGTGCCGACACCGACGGAGAGCGCCTGAGACGGGACTTTTTCCGGATCGTTCCCGAAGAAGCGGGTGTTGACGATGCGGGTGTCCGTGGTCAGGTCGCGCACGCCGGTGCGGGACGCGAGAGAGGTGTACGGCTCGTTGAAGGCGATGTGCCCGTCGACGCCGATACCGCCCATGAACAGGTCGATGCCGCCGTAGGAGGCGATCTTCTCTTCATAGCGGGCGCACTCCCCTTCCGGGTCGTCCGTCATGCCGTCCAGGATGTTGATGTTCTCGGGCTTCATGTCGACCAGATGGTCGAAGAAGTTGTCGTGCATGAAATACCAGTAGCTCTGGTCGTGGTCCTTCGGCAGGCCGAGGTACTCGTCCATGTTGAAGGTGACCACGTTCGCGAAGGAGACCTTGCCGGCCTTGTTCATCTCGATCAGCTCTTTGTAGACGCCGATGGGAGAAGAACCGGTGGGCAGACCGAGGATGAAAGGTCTGTCTTCCTTGTGGTTGTTGATCTTGTCAGCGATGTAATTCGCTGCCCATTTGCTCATTTTTTCGTAATTGTCCTGAATAACAACTCTCATTCTTGACTAACTCCTTAATATTTCTTGACAATGGTGCCGTCGTTCTTGTGGATGCTGTTCTCCGGAACGACCCCGCGGACGCAGGACGTCGGATAAACATTGGAGTGGCGGCCGATGACCGTGCCGGGATTCAGCACGCTGTTGCAGCCGACTTCCACATAGTCGCCGAGCATGGCGCCGACCTTTTTGATGCCTGTTTCGATCTGCTCGTCCCCGTTATGGATGACGACCAGCTGTTTGTCCGACTTGACGTTGGACGTGATGGCACCGGCGCCGGTATGGGAATAATACCCCAGGATGGAATCGCCTACATAGTTGTAGTGCGGGGTCTGCACGTTGTCGAACAGGATGACGTTCTTCAGCTCGCAGGAGTTGCCGACGACGCAGTTGGCGCCGACCAGCGCGGAACCGCGGATGAAGGCGCACTGGCGCACTTCCGTTTCCGGTCCGATGATGCAGGGGGCGCCCAGATAGGCGGACGGGAACACCTTCGCGGTCTTGTGGACCCAGACGTTCTCGGAGACTTCTTCGTAGTCATCGCCCAGCGTGGGGCCGAGTTCCAGGATGAAGTCCTTGATGCCTTTCAGCGCTTCCCAGGGGTAGGTAAACTGCGATAAATAATCTTTGGCCAGGGTGTGGTCCAGATCGTATAAATCGTTGATGGTATACATTTATCCACTCCTCTACGTTTTTTTCTTTTTATATTTTAAACACTCTCGACTATTTGTCAATCTTATAACTTAAAAACGACTTGCGTACCGGGATCCACCAGTTCCGCGAACTTCTGTCCGTCGTCCGTGCTGCCGGCCACGGTGCCGTAGTGCGTGGGGATGGCCACTTCCGGGGCCATCTCGTTGATGAGATCCGCGGCCTCTTCCGGGGTCATGGTGTAGGTGCCGCCGACGGGGATCATCGCGATGTCCGCGGACACGTCGCGGGCCTCTTCCGTGTTGTCGGTGTCTCCGGCGATGTACAGGCGCAGGTCTCCCAGGTGGAACAGGTAACCGACCCAGCCGGCCGCCTCCGGATGGAAGTCCTTGTCGATGTTGTAGGACGGCACGGTCTCCACTTCCATGGGGCCGTCTTCGTAGAACTGCTCCGGCACGACGGGCAGGACGTCATGGGCGCCGACCGCCGCCTTCACTTTGGCCTCCATAGCCGCCGGGCACACGAACAGGGTGTACTCCCCGATGATCTTCTCCACGGACTCCGGGTCGAAGTGGTCGAAATGGTCGTGGGTGAACAGCACGAAATCCGCGTCGTGGGCTTCCTCCGTGATCTGGTACGGGTCCACGTAGTAGACCTCTCCGTCCCACTCGAACCGCACGCTGCTGTGGGTGTTGATGGTGATGGCGTCGAGCAAAGACTTGATACTATCCATAGCGTTCTCCTTTAAGCAAACTCGGTTTGACCTACCTTATATTGTATACTATAAGAGGGCATTGTGGCAATACGGGAAAGCGTGTAAAATGGTGGTGGAACTCATTTCTCAGCAAAGGAGAACGACTATGACCTCGAATTCGTCCATCGCCCGCATCTTCGTGCCCCTGGTCCTGCTCCTCGTCGGCGTCGGCCTCATCGCCGTCGGTGCCAGGAACCTGCTGCAGATCGCCTCCTTCCCGGAGGTGCCCGCGGTCGTCGAGCAGGTGGACTACAAGTACCGCTCCATGACCGAACGGAAATCGGAACTGCGGCAGGTCGTCACGGTGAAGTACACCGTGGACGGCAAAGAATATACGGAAGAACTGCAGTTCGCACGGGAGAAAGTGCAGAAGGGAGACACCGTCAGCGTCCGGTACGACCCGAAGGACCCGTCCTACGTGACGGCCGGCAACGCGAAGACCGGCGCCCTGTACCTTGTGTTCGGCGCCTTCATAGCCATCGGCGGCGCCGTCACCATCGTCCAGCTGCTCCGCGGAAAACGGGAATAAAACCGACGATCTCAAAGCCCTGCCCGACGTCCGGGCAGGGCTTTTTTGCGCAAATCGATTTTCTTGTGGCTTTTTGATAAACTTTGTGATACTATTATAAGCCAATCCTATTGGAAGGAACTGAGATTCATGTATGAGATCATGACAGCAGACGAAGCCATCCGCCTCATCCGGGACGGAGACTGTATCTGTGTCAATTCCTTTGTCGGCATCGAGAGCCCGGTGGAACTCCACGAGGCGATCTATCGCCGTTACGAAAAAATGCAGTCTCCGACACACCTGACCATGGTGTCCAGCGCCGGCTTCGGCAACTGGACCGAGGACGGCAACGCGGAGAGCTATATCAAGGCCGGCGCGGTCGACCGCATCATCTGCGGCCACTTCGGCGCCATGCTGAGCACGAAGAAACTGGTCCTGCAGGACCGGTTCGAAGCCTATAACCTGCCGCTCGGCTGCATCTCGCACGCCATCCGCGCGCAGGCGTCCGGCCTGCCCGGCGCCCTGTCCAAGGTGGGTCTGGACATCTTCGTGGACCCGCGCAACGAGGGCCCCGGCATCAACCAGATCTCCATCGACGACTCCCTCGTCTCCGTCGTGGACGTCGAGGGCGAAGAATACCTGTACTACAAGCTGCCGAAGCTGACCGTCGCGCTCCTCAAGGGCACCGCGGCCGACCGCAAAGGCAACATCACCTTCGATGACCAGTACATGTCCGGCGACGCCCTGTCTATCTGCCAGGCCGTCAAAGCCAACAAGGGCAAGGTCATCGTTCAGGTCGACCGGCTGGTCGACACCCCTTCGCGTCCGCGAAACGCCATCATCCCGGGCTGTCTGGTCGACGCCCTCGTGGTGGTGGAACCGGAGAAGCGTCCGGACTCCTACGTGGCCCTGACCGGCTCGTTCGAGATCCCGTACAAGGACTGGTCCGACTGGAACGACAAGATCGTCGCCTCCTCCAGCAAAGCCAAGAACGACAACGCGGCCCGCGTCATCGGACGCCGCGCCGTCAAGGAACTGCGGGTGGACGACATCGTGAACATCGGCATCGGTATGCCGGAAGCGGTCTCCCACTACGCGCGGAAGAGCGGCATTTTGGACAAGATCACCCTGACCGTCGAATCCGGCGGCATCGGCGGCTTCCCGGTCTCCGGCGAAGCGTTCGGCGCCATGATCGGCGCGGCCTCCGTCTACGATATGGCCAACCAGTTTGATCTGTATGACAACGGCGGCCTGGACCTCTGCTTCATGGGCGCCTACGAAGTCGACAAGGAGGGCAACGTCAACGCCCACCGCGGCCCCGGCGCCTACGCCGGCATCGGCGGGTTCTGCAACATCACCGCCAAGACCCCGACCGTCGTCTTCTGCATGACCTTCAACACGAAGGGCCTGAAAGTCGGCTACAACAAGGGCGTCGTCTCCATCGATCAGGACGGCTCCATCCCGAAGTTCGTCGACAAGGTCCGGAGCATCAGCTTCTCCGCCAAACGTGCCATCGAGAACGGACAGAAGGTCCTGTACGTCACTGAGCGCGGCGTCTTCCGCCTGACCCCGAACGGCCTGAAGCTCATCGAGGTCTACCCGGGCATCGACATCGACAAGGACATCCTCGACCAGCTCCCCTTCCCCGTCGAGCTGAGCAAGACCATGGAGAAACAGAAGTCCGAAGCGAAAGCCTGATCCAAACAAAGAAATAAAAAGACCGGCTCACTAGCCGGTCTTTTTTGTGCCACTGTTCTTCGGTGGCGTCAAGGGGCAAGCCCGCAAGGCGGCAGTCGTCCCGCCTGCCCTTGACCCCACCTCCACCCAGCGGCATGGGGCAGACACCAGCCCAAAGGGACAGAGCGCC
>JAGACE010000141.1 GCA_017614275.1 Clostridia bacterium
ATCGTCCCGATTCTGCTGGGTGTCCTCGTCTCCTACGTCGTCGCCGCCATCTTCGGGCAGGTCGACTTCTCCGGCGTACGTGACGCCGCCTGGATCGGTGTTCCGTTCCTGATGCGCAATACCGTATTCTCCCTGTTCGGCAGCGCGTCCACCGTCAACTTCGGCGGCGCGGTCATCTCCAAGGGCAGCCTGATCTTCACCGCCATCGTGACCATCGTCCCGATCGCTCTGGCCACCATGGTCGAGCACATCGGCGACATCTGCGCCATCTCCTCCACCACCGGCCGCAACTACATCGAGGATCCGGGCCTGCACCGCACGCTGCTGGGCGACGGTCTCGCCACCACCCTGGCCTCCCTGTTCGGCGCGCCTGCCAACACCACCTACGGCGAGAACACCGGCGTCCTGGCGCTGACCAAGGTCTACGATCCCCGCGTCATCCGCATCGCCGCCTACTTCGCCATCCTGTTCTCCTTCTGCCCGAAGTTCGCCGCGCTGATCTCCGCCATGCCGGCGGCCACCATCGGCGGCGTGTCCCTGATCCTCTACGGCATGATCTCCGCCGTCGGCGTGCGCAACATCGTCGAGAACAAGGTCGACTTCACCCGCTCCCGCAACGTCATCATCTGCGCGCTGATCCTCGGTCTCGCGCTGGGCATCAACTTTTCCTCCGCCGGCGCCATCAGCTTCCCCATCGGCTCCGTCACCATCAGCCTGACCGGTCTGGCCGTTGCCGCTCTGGTCGGCATCATCCTCAACGCCGTCCTCCCCGGCAACGACTACAAGTTCGATACCAAGGATACCGACCCCAAGTACCAGACCTACAAGGTGTAAGCACCTGAATACAGGTAAAGCGGGTTGTCAGGATGTTCTGACGACCCGCTTTGTCTGTATGAGAAGCACTATTCCGCCCTCTCGTCGCCGAAGAAGAACACCGCTACGGTGCCGGGGCCGCAGTGGGAGGCGATGATCGTGCCGATGTCGCAGATGCGGATCCTGTCCTTCAGCGCGGGGAAGGAGGCCTCGACCGCGTCCTTCAGGTCCAGCGCGTCCTGCCGGCAGTTGGAGTTGCAGATGAAGCACTTCTGGTCATAGGCGGTGCCGCCTTCCGCATGTGCGGCCATCATTTTCACGGTCTCCGCGATCGCGGCCTTCTTGCCGCGGACCTTCCCGTAGGCGATGATCTGGCCGGCATTGTTCAGGCGCATGATGGGGCAGATGTTCAGGATCGTGGCGATGGCCGCCGCGGGCCCGGACATACGGCCGCTGCGGCGGAAATACTGGAGATCCACCGTGAAGAACTGATGGTGGATCTTTTTCGCATGATCCCGTACCCACGCCTCGACCTCTTCCAGGCTCTTGCCTTCGTCACGCAGATCGGCCGCCATATCCACGAGCAGACCGTAGCCGGAGGAGGAGCAGTAGGAGTCGATCACCACGAGTTTCCGGTCGGGGAACTCGGCCCGCAGAGTCTCCGCCGCTTCGTAGGCGTTCACCACGGAATTGGTCATCCCGGTGCCGAACGCGATATGGAGGACATCCCCTTTCTCCAGCAGGGGCCGGAAGAACTCCAGATAGTCATACACATTGAGCTGCGCCGTTTTCGGGATCTTCCCGGCGGCGATGAAGCCGTAGAACTTGTCCAGTTCCGCGGGATCCCGGAGCATATCGTCCGCATATTCCACACCATCGACATTGTAGGAATAGAAAAGCACGGGGATGTTTCTGCCGTCCACATAGGAGAACGGAAGATCCACCGTGGATTCGCAGGAGAGGATATAATCAGCTGCCATCGTGTTCACGCTCCTTTTGAGAATAGCAAGGTTTCATAATATGATATATTAACACGTTCGGCCCCGTCCCGCAAGATTCCGGAGAGCGAAAAAACAGAATTTGACAGGCCTGCCCCAAATGAATTATACTGAATTGCTCTGAAAAAGAGCAAAGTACAGGATCCCGGAGAGAATCATGGAAGGAAGACACACAACTCCAAAGCATACGGCGCCCCCTTCGGGAAGAACGGGCACCCGCGCTCAGCCCGCGCAGCCGCGGAAGTCCGCGGAGCAGGCTGCGGTACGCACCCGCCCCGAGACCGAGGGACCGGTACGCAGGGAAGAGCCCGAAAGGGCCCGCCGGCCGGAGACCGAAGAGCGCATGGAAAGACCGGCGCCGCGTCCGCCGAAGAAAAACAGACCCTCTGCCGCGGGGATGATCCTGCGGGATATCCTGCTGGTCGGGATCATTCTGGTGGTCTTTGCCTTCTTCCACCATGTCCTTCCCCGGATCACGGCGCGCAACACCGTGATCACACCGAAAACCACCGTGGTGACCACGCCGGCAGCAGTCTCTGAGAACACCCCGGAGCCCACGCCTTCGGCGCCGGCCGGCCCGGAGGAGGAGCAGCCGCCCGAGGTCTCGGAGGAACCCGCTCCGGTCGAGGTCGACCCGCGGACAGAGTGGCAGAAGAGATTTGCGGACAAGTTTACCGATGAGGTGGTCCGCACGGCGGATTCCTATTCCAGCCCGAACGTCTCCATCACGATCACGACGCACAGCGGAGAGTACAAAGGGTATTATCAGACCTATTACATAGCGGATATCTATGTGGCGAACATCGAGAACTTCCGCACCTGTTTCGCCAACAACCAGTTCGTCTATTACGGCGCGCAGGACGCGGTCGCTCTGGCCAAAAGCGCGAACGCTCTGATCTCCATGAACGGGGACTACTGCAACAACCAGCGCTCGGGCTTCCTCGTGCGCAACGGGGATGTCTATTACGACGATGCGCTTTCCTTCGACCTGTGCGTCCTGTTCTATGACGGCACGGTGGAGACCTATTCCCCGTCCGAGTACGATCCGGAGGAGCTTCTCGCGGCCGGGCCCTACCAGACCTGGAAATTCGGGCCCAAACTGCTGGATGCCGACGGAAAGGCGATGACTTCGTTCAACACCACCACGGAGATCATCTATGAAGAAGCGCCGCGGAGCGGTTTCGGGTATTATGAACCCGGGCACTACTGCTTTGTGGTGGCGGACGGACGCCAGAACCACGCGCGGGGCTTCGTGCTGTCCGAATTCGCGGAGCTGTTCGAGGAACTGGGCTGCACCCGCGCCTACAATATGGACGGCGGTGCCTCCTCGGTGCTGACGTTTGACGGGAACACATTCAACAAACCCAGCGGATACAGACAGCTCGGAGACATCCTGCTGATCGCCGAGATCCCGGAGCAGGCGGGAGAAGAGGAGGGAGCGGCATGAAAAAGTTTCTGGACTTCCTTCCGCACCTGGCGGCCTGCATGGCGGCAGCCCTCATCGTCATCACGATCCTGAACGGATTCAACCCCCTGATGGCCTGGCTCACCAGCCGGATCTCAAGGATCTTCATTTTCCTGTTCTGCGCAGTCGTTCTGGTCTCTTCGATCACAGCGATCGTCCGGAACAGCCGAAGATGAACGCGGGAAAAGAACAGATAGACCGGAAGGAGAAACAGAATGGTCACACATTATGAATACTGCCCGCTCTGCGGGAAAAAACTCACGCTGAAATCCGCCGGAGAAGATGGCATGGTGCCCTGGTGCCCGGACTGCAACAAAATGTGGTTCGACGCGTTCCCCACGGCGGTGATCGTTCTCACGCACAATGAGTTCAACGAGGTCGTCATGACGAGGCAGTCCCATCTGACGAACCGCCACTGGATGTACAATTCCGGCTTCATCCTTCCGGGCGAGTCCGCCGAGCATGCGGCGAAGCGCGAGCTCAAAGAGGAACTGGGCATCGAGATCCGGAACCTGGAGAATCTCGGGACCTACTGGTTCCGCGGCGGCGTGCTCATGATCGCCTTCCTGGCCTATATCCCGAAATGTGAATTCAACCTTTCGGACGAGGTGGAGGAGGCAGTCTGGGTGGACGTGAAGAAAGCGGCCGAACTGGCAGGCCCGGTCCGCCCCGGGTGCGCGGATTTCATCATGATGAAGAAATTCGTTGCCGAATACGGCGTGTGTGATCCGGATGAACTCTGGCCCGGCCAGGTCGTGGAGTGACCGGACAGAAAAAACGGACCGTCAGCGTATGTGCCGACGGTTCGTTTTTTCTTTTTCAGAATAGATCCCACGGCGCTTCACGCGGGGGAGAAAGGGTGCAGTCGATGCGCTCTCCCGTGGCCGGGTCGGTAAAGGCCAGCCGGGAGGA
>JAGACE010000142.1 GCA_017614275.1 Clostridia bacterium
CTCGTCATACGTCTCGGCGCCCTCCGGGGCGATGTATTTCTCCGGGTCCAGGAAAAAGTTGCGGAAGTTCTCTCCGAGGTCCTCCACTCTCTTCCCTTCCAGCGGGCCGAAATCGTATTCGATGATCTCCTCCACGGGTTCGATGTCGTCCCGGGAGAAGCCGGTGATCAGCTCCGCCGTCTGCACGGCGCGCTCCAGCGGCGACGAACAGACCCGGTCGAAGACGACGCCGGCGGCGTCCAGATCCGCCTTGGCGTCCATCGCCTGGGCCACGCCGTCCTCGGACAGCGGGATGTTCTTCCTCCCCTGCAGGACGTGCTTCTGGTTGTCGGCGGTCTGGCCGTGCCGCATGATGTACAGTTCCATAGCGCTCCTTGAAGAAAGTCCCCGGGTCGGATGGATCCGGGGACTTGGTGTTGCGGATTATTCGTAGATGGGATACTTCCCGACCAGAGCGGCCACGCGCTCGCAGACAGACTCCTGCTTGTTCTCGAAGTCCGTGGCGATGTCCCACAGGCAGTCGGCGATGGGCTTCATGTCCTCTTCGACGAAGCCGCGGGCGGAGACCGCAGCGGTACCGATGCGGACGCCGGAGGTGACGAACGGAGAACGCGGGTCGTTCGGGATGGCGTTCTTGTTGATGGTGATGTGGCACTGGTCGGCGTTGATCTGGAAATCCTTGCCGGTCAGGCCCTCGATGTTGGTCAGGTCGACGAGCATCAGGTGGTTGTCCGTGCCGCCGGAGACGAGCTTGAAGCCCTTCTCGGACATGGCCTCGGCCAGCGCTCTGCTGTTCTTGACGATCTGTTCCTGATAGGTCTTAAATTCGGGTTTCAGGGCCTCGCCGAAGCCGACGGCTTTCGCGGCGATGACGTGTTCCAGAGGACCGCCCTGGCAGCCCGGGAAGATGGCTTTGTTGAAGTTGTACTTCTGAGCGACTTCCTCGCTGCAGAGGATCAGGCCGCCGCGCGGACCGCGCAGGGTCTTGTGCGTGGTGGTCGTGGTGACGTCCGCGTACGGGATCGGCGACGGGTGCAGGCCCGCGGCCACGAGACCGGCGATGTGCGCCATGTCCACCCAGAGGACTGCGCCGCACTTGTCGGCGATCTCCCGGAAGCGCTTGAAGTCGATGATCCGCGGATAGGCGGAGGCGCCGGCCACGATCATCTTGGGCTGCTCTTTGACAGCCAGCTCTTCCAGAGCGTCGTAATCGATGTAGCCTTCGTCGTCCACGCCGTACGGGATGATGTTGAAGTAGGAGCCGGAGAAGTTCGCGGGCGAACCGTGGGTCAGATGCCCACCGGCGTCGAGAGACATGCCCATGATCTTGTCCCCGGGCTGGCAGATGGCCATGGTCACGGCCATGTTGGCCTGTGCGCCAGAGTGCGGCTGGACGTTGGCATAGGTGCAGCCGAACAGCTTCTTGGCGCGCTCGATGGCCAGCGTTTCGATCTCGTCGACCACTTCGCAGCCGCCGTAGAAACGTTTGCCGGCGTAGCCTTCGGCGTATTTATTGGTGAGGACGGAGCCCATCGCCAGCATGATGGGTTCCGTGACGATGTTCTCGGAAGCGATGAGTTCGATGTTGTTCCGCTGACGGTTGAATTCCTTCTCGACAAGAGAGCCGACTTCGGGGTCCGCCGCGGTCAAAGCCTTCATGACGTCTTTGATCATTGTGAAAACTCCTTAAAGACACTTTCAGTTATTTGTTTCCGCATTATTATACAAAGAAATCCCCCGTTCGTAAACGGGGAATTTCCACGGGTTTTTTGGGTTTTATTTGAAGAATAGTGGCAGTTCTTCCAAAAAGATGATGTCGTCCCGTTTGGCGGCGTCGCCTTCGGCCAGAATGGCCGCTTTGCCGACGATCTCCGCGCCGGTGTTCTCCAGCAGGACCTCCAGCGCGCGCAGCGATTCGCCGGTGGAGATGACGTCGTCCACGATGAGGACGCGCTTGCCGTCGAGTTTGGCCGCCTCTGCCCCGTCCAGATACAGGTGCTGGACCTGCATGGTGGTGATGGATTTGACCTCCACGTCCACCGGATCGGTCATGTAGAGCTTCAGCCCCTTGCGGGCGACGAAGTACGGTTTGCCGGACTGGCGGGCGAACTCGTAGGCGAGCGGGATGCCCTTGGCCTCCGCCGTGATGATGTAGTCGAACTCCGGGCACTTCTTCAGGAGCTCTTCCGTGCTCTTCACGGTGATCTCCACGTCGCCGAAGATGACGAAACCGGCGATGTCCAGATGCTCGTCGACTTCACAGATGGGCAGCTGGCGGGTCAGGCCCGCCACGTGCAGTTCGTAATACTCTCTTTCACTCATGGCTTATTCTCCTTTAAAATAGGCGACCGCGCTCTCAAAGAGCTTCATATCGTATTCTCCGGGGACGTTCTTGTACAGGCCGTCTCCGATGCGTTCGGAGTGGCCCATCTTGCCGAAGACATGGCCGTCCGGAGACAGCAGGCCTTCCACGGCGAAGACGGAGCCGTTGATGTTGGCGGCGATGTCCATGGTGGGCGCACCGTCCAGGCCGACGTACTGCGTGAGGATCTGACCGTTCTCCGCGAGCTTCAGGAGCTGCTCCTCGGAGGCGAGTATGCGGCCTTCGCCGTGAGAGATCGGGACGTTGTACACGCCGCCCACCGTGGCGTATTTCAGCCAGGGGCCCTTGTTGGAGTCCAGGCGCACCCGGGCGATCTTGCTCTGGTGGCGGGAGATGGTGTTGAAGGTCAGGGTCGGGGCGTCTTCCTCGGGGTCGAGGATCTTGCCGTACGGGACCAGGCCGAGCTTGATGAGGGCCTGGAAGCCGTTGCAGATGCCGCCCATGAGGCCGTCGCGGTTCTCCAGGAGGTCGGTGACGGCGTCCTTGATCTCGGGGTTGCGGAAGAACGAGGCGATGAATTTCGCGGAACCGTCCGGTTCATCGCCGCCGGAGAAGCCGCCCGGGATGAAGACGATCTGGCTCTCGCCGATCTTCCGCGCGAACTCGGCCACGGACTTCTCGATGGCCTCGTTGCTCAGGTTGTTGATGACGGAGACTTCGGGCTCCGCGCCGGCGCGCTCAAAGGCCTTGGCGGTGTCGTACTCGCAGTTCGTGCCCGGGAACACCGGGATGAGGGCCTTCGGCCGGGCGACGACGGTCTTCGCCTTCTGCACGGTGTCGTCCACATAGGTGAAGGTCGGGACGTCGGTGTCCTCGGTCTTGATGTTGCAGTGGAACACGCTCTCCAGCTTGTCCTCGTAGGCCTTCTGCAGGTCTCTGCCGCAGACGAGCTCGTCGTCCAGGACGAAGTCGAACCAGTCGATGGTCTTGCCGAGGTAGCGGGCGCCGTCCGGCAGCTCCGCGTCCAGAGGCAGCTCCACAACGAAGGATCCGTACTTGTAGCCGAAGAGCTCTTCCGGCGTCAGGCAGGACGCGTAGCGGAAGCCGATCTTGTTGCCCAGGCCCATCTTCAGGACGGCCTCGGCGATGCCGCCGTAGGTGGGCGTGTAGGCGGACAGGACCTTCCCCTCTTCGTTCAGCTTCGCCATGGTGGCGAACAGCTTCAGCAGGGAGTCCTTCTGCGGGATGCCGTACTCGTCGTACTCGGGCGCGAGCAGGACCACTTTGTGGTTCGGCGCCTTGAACTCGTTGGTGAGCACCTTGCAGATGCAGTCGGTGGTCACGGCGAAAGAGACGAGGGTCGGCGGGACGTCCAGGTCCTCGAAGGAACCGGACATGGAGTCCTTGCCGCCGATGGCCGCGATGCCAAGGTCCGTCTGGGCCTTGTAGGCGCCCAGCAGAGCGGAGGCGGGCTGGCCCCAGCGTTTGGGATCCTGGCCCGGGTGCAGGAAGTATTCCTGGAAGGTCAGGTAGACGTCTTCGAACGTGGCGCCCGCGGCGATGAGCTTGGCCACGGATTCCACGACGGACAGATACGCGCCGTGGAACATGTCCTTCTCGAAGATGAAGGGGTTGTAGCCCCAGGACATGAAGGACACCGTTCTGGTGTCTCCGTGCTCCACGGACACCTTGTTGACCATGGCCTGGATGGGCGTGGTCTGGGTGGCACCGCCGAAGGGCATGAGCACCGTGCCGGCGCCGATGGTGGAGTCGAAGCGCTCGGAGAGGCCGCGTCTGGAGCAGACGTTCAGGTCCTCGGCCAGAGCTTTATAGTTCTCCGTGAAGCTGCCGGTCACCGTTTTGGCGAAGGGCTGCGCTTTCGGAGTCTCGATGGTGATGTGTTTCTCGGCGCCGTTGGAGTTCAGGAACTCGCGGGACACGTTGACCACAGTGTTCCCCTTCCAGTGCATGGTCAGGTACGGGTTTTCCGTGACGGTGGCCACGACCGTGGACTCGAGGTTCTCTTCCTCGGCCAGTTCCCGGAACCGTTTGACGTCTTTCTCTTCGACGACAACGGCCATTCTCTCCTGGGATTCGGAGATGGCCAGTTCCGTGCCGTCCAGGCCCTC
>JAGACE010000143.1 GCA_017614275.1 Clostridia bacterium
GGATGAGCCCATCGCCCAGGACAAAGGAAATGAGGACGATGAACGTAAGCCCCACCAGGAAGTTCACGCAGGACGCGCGGAAGGGAGAATGCAATGCCTTCCGCAGCCGCGTGTTGATGCTCGTCTGCGCCGGCATGACGAAGCCGGCCAGCACGCCCAGGATAAAGGTCATGCTCTCCCCCCTTCCTTGTGTTTCTAAACAAGTATTATAGCACAAATGGCCAGAACCGGGACCCTCGGGGAGGTCCCGGTCCTGACCGTTCAAAGAAAGGAAACTATGAAACGTAAAGGAGCTGTTGTATTTGAAGCCGCGGAAACCGCGGTGGGAGGGCGGTTACTCGTCCGTCTTGACGGGCGCGTTGGTCAGTTTCTTGTCCAGGAGCAGACCCAGGACGGCGACCAGGATGTCATCCGCGGGGCCCGGGATCATGTCCGGGGCGACGACGTACAGCACAACGAAACCGATGATGAGCGCTTTCACAAGATTGGGATTATCGATCTTCTTGAGAAGTTCGTTGATCACAAGATTGAGATTCATGGAAACCATCCTTTCTGTCCCTGAACTTTACCCGGATCCCTAAGCTTTGCGCCAGGTCCGGGTCCTGTCGGACACGTTCCGAGAGACGGATCGCCGTCATCCGGGCGCTGGTCGTTACCGTTGCCATTGGTTGTCCCCCTCTCTGCGCCTTTAGTATATCGCCTCTGCGGGCACAAAAAAATAACTGCTTCCGCAAATTAGAAGCAGTTATTTCTCTTACTTTGGCGATTTACTTTGCTAAAGGAGGGACGTCGATGGTCACATCCGACAGCGGGAACGTGATTCACGGGTGGATGTAGCCGTACTCCTTGTCCGCCATCCGGCGGCCGTCGACGCTTTCGGGAACGTAGACCTCCCCGGACACGAGCTGCGCGTGGCACCAGCCGCAGGTGCCGGAACGGCACTGGTTCGGCGCCTGGATGCCGGCGGCTTCCATCGCCCGCAGGAGCGATGTGTTCGCGGGGCACTTGCACTCGTACGTCTTGTCGGCCATCTTGACCGTGACCTGGTAAGTCGCCTCGATGTCGCCCTTGTAGTCGGCGTTCTGTTCCGGATGGAAATACTCTCCGAACAGTTCGTGCCGGACATATTTGGGCTTGAGGCCGAGTTTGGCGATCTCTTTGTCCACGAAGTCGTACATCGCCTGGGGGCCGCAGAGGAAAACGCTGTAGGGCTCGTCAGCCGGCGCGTACTTCCTGATGAGGTCCGCGGTGATGAAGCCCTGCTCGCAGCCCTTGGCTTTCGAGTTGCTGAGGACATTCACGAGCCGGATCTTATCGCAGGTCTTTGCCAGAGCGTCGATCTCCTTCGAGAAGAACGCGTCCTTCTTCGTCCGGCTGCCGTAGAGGATGGTGAGTGTGCAGTCCTCGTCCCCGTCCGCGATGGCCTGGGCCAGCGAATAGAACGGCGTGATGCCCGACCCGCCGGCCACGCCGACGATGTGCTTCGCGTCCCGCAGGGGCTCATAGGTGAAGTCGCCCAGCGGCGCGGAAGCGAGCACCTTCGTGCCGACCGTCCAGTGGTCCAGCATATAGTTGGACGCGACGCCTTCCTCCGTCCGTTTCACCGTGATTCGGTACCGGCCGTCCAGGCTCTCCTTCGGAGAGGAGGACAGCGAATACGGCCGCGTGAAGCGGACCTTCTCGTCCCAGTAGAAATGCAGGCTGAGGTAAGACCCCGCGGAGAACCACGCGAGGCGCTCCGTGCCCGCCAGCTTGTCCGGGACCAGGACGAAGGTCTTCACGTCGTCCGCGACGTCGATGACATCGCGCACGACGAGGTACTGCTTGTCCGGATGCAGGGCGTTCGCGAGTTTGTTTGCCGGATAATCTCCCAGTTTCTTCACGGGCTCGTCCGGCGTCTTCAGGACGGTGATGAGCCGCTCCGCCGCGCTGAGCACGAAGGGGTACATCGGCAGTTTACGGATCTTGGATCTTGCCATTTTACTTCCCCTCCTTCAGTTCGGCGATGGTCACGTTGGCCATGATCTGGCCGGTGATGAATCCGGACGGGTATCCATCGCCCCGCAGGGAATGGCCGCCGCAGAATTTCAGGTTCTCCACCTGGTTCTCCAGGTCCTTGAACACCGTGCGGTTGACGACGTTGTCCCAGGTCTGGCTCATGTAGCCGTAGATGGTCCCGTTCGGCGTGCTGAGATAGCGGGCGAACGTGACCGGGGTGGCAATCGAGATCTCCTCGATGTGGCTCATGATGTCGAGGCCCATCAGTTCCTCGTAATCCCTGATATACTTCTCCGCCACGTCGTTCTTGTACTTCTTGTACTCTTCCGGCTTCAGGTCCGTCGGGAAATCCCCGTCGAAGACCGGGATGGTGAAGAAGAGCATGGACGTGCCCTCGGGAGAGCAGTCCGGGAGGACCGTGTTCAGACAGTTGACGATGTAGATGCCCATGTCCTTGCGCAGGTCATACTGCTTGTTGGCGTCCGGGTCCTTCATGACGAACACGCTGTAGTCCTGAATGCCGAGGTCCTTCGCCGTGGCGTCGAGACCTAAGTAGACGGTGGTGACCGACATGCCCAGTTTCCGGGCGTTGGCCAGCTTCCGCATGGACTTCTTCACGAACCGTTTGTCCGACAGGTTCATGACGTTGTTCGGTATGACATTGGAGATGATCTTCTTCGCAGAGATCTCTTTCCCGTTCGCCATAACGCCGACAGCGGCGCCCTTGCGGTCGTACAGGAACTGCGTGACCGGGCTGTTGTACCACACTTCCCCGCCGTACTGCTGGAACAGTTTGATCATGGCGAGGGACATGCCGTGAGAGCGGTCATAGGGCATGGAGGGTTTCTCCTGCGCGTAGGCCGCCAGCAGGCTGATGAAGTGCATGGCGTTGAGGTCCCGGGGCGGATCGCCCAGGTAGCCCCAGTAGGTGTTGGTCAGGGACTTCGCCTTGTCGTCCAGGCCGAGGCAGTCCAGCAGGGCGTCCGTGCTGTTGCCGGCGGCGCGGACGAAGTCGCCGTACTTCGTCAGAAGGACGAGCGGGTTCATATTGGTGGTGCCGCCGCACTCCTCCATGTAGATCTGTGCCGCGTCGAACAGGTCGTTCAGTTCGAACAGGGTCTCCATCTGTTCCCGGCAGCCGGGGCAGGCCTCTTCCATGGAGTCGATGAAGCCCTGCTTGCCGGCGCGGATGCGGTGGTCGTATCCGTTCGGGCCTTTGCAGACCACCCGGTACAGGTGGTCTTCCCGCAGGAACGGGGCGTCCATGCCGAGATCGGAATAGATCTGGTGCATGGACGGCATTTTATCACTCGTCGCCTTGTCGCACAGCTCGTGCAGGGACGGTTCGATCTCGAACCGTCCTCTCACAAAACTCGTGGCGCAGCCGCCGGGCAGGTTGTGCTTCTCCAGGAGCAGCACCTTGTACCCGGCTTTCGCGCAGAGGGTGGCCGCACAGAGCCCGCCGTTGCCGGCTCCGACGACGATGACATCGTACTCATACTCGTACATCGCTGCGCCTCCTTATGCCTTGGGCAGACGGTGCTGGAAGAGCCAGTCGTAACGTTTGGCCCACTTGATGACCTTCCGGCGGTTGTACTTCTTCGGCAGTCTCCAGCCGAGATAGAAGACGCCGAGGGCATCGGTGA
>JAGACE010000144.1 GCA_017614275.1 Clostridia bacterium
ACGGATCTTTCCAAGGACATAGAGAGACTGGACAAGCTCTATTTCCAGGAAGCTGAGCCGGGCGAACCGGAGCCGACTCTGAAACCTGCTGCCACACGGCAGACGGGCTCTCGCTCCACGCCCCGCCGGAAGTCCGCGTCGAACGCGTCCCGTGCCCGTCAGACCAAAACGACCGGGAAGAAAGAATCCTCCGGGAAGACCCGGAAGAATCCCTTCGCGGCTCGTTCGGAGAAGACCCGCACGACCAAAAAGAAAACCCGGACCGCTCAAAAGGCCGCGAGTTCTGCGGCCCCACAGACCGATCCCGACAAGCTGGTCTTCACCCCGCTGCCCCCGGAAGGGTATGCGGAGCCTGCCGAGAACCAGACGGCTGCCCGCGCCTCCGCGCTGGCGTCGGAGGCCACCGGCACGGCGAAGCACGCGCTGGACACGATCGGCAACAAGGGCGCGGTCTATATCTCCGACACCAAACGTTCCGTCAGCGACATGCGCCGCCGGACGGCCGAGAACGCCTACCGCCGCCGCAACAACATGAAAGGCATGAGCGGGAAAGAGAAGGCCGGCTACATGCTGTCCCAGATCGGCCCCACGGTCCGCAGCATCCGCTCCGACCCGAAACGCCGGGAGGCGGCCTACAAGATCCTCATCGTGCTGATCGCGCTCCTGCTCGCCATCCACTGGACCTCCTGCATCAACGACATCCTGGGCTTCGCCCGCAGCGACAAGGAAAAAGTCGTCGTCGTCGAAGAGGGGGACACCACCAACAAACTCATCGGGAAGTTCGACCGGGCCGGGCTCATCAAGCACGGCACCATGTGCAAACTGTTCATCGCCATGACGTCGGACATCCGCAACGACAACGATAAATACCTGAAGGGCGAATTCACCCTGACCCCGGACATGGGCATCGAGAAGATGCTCTCCACCTGTACCGCCACGCAGAAACGCGACACGGTCGAGATCACCTTCCCCGAAGGCTTCACCGTGGAGCAGATCGCCCAGAAACTGGAGGAGTCCAAGGTCTGCAGCAGGTCCGACTTCCTGAAGGCCACCAACTCGTCCCAGTACGATTACGACTTCCTCAAGGACATCAACAACGGCGACCAGCGGTACCACCTGCTGGAGGGCTACATGTATCCCGACACCTACGAGTTCTATGTCGGCGAAGACGCGTCCAGCGTCGTCTCCAAGCTGCTCAACAACTTCTCCCAGAAGTGGTCCGATTCCTACGAGGCCAGAGCCAAGCAGCTCAACATGTCCATGGACGACGTCATCACGCTGGCGTCCATCGTCCAGAAGGAAGACAGCAACCCGGACAACATGGCGGTCATCGCGTCGGTCTTCTACAACCGTCTCAACTCCTCCGCCTATCCGTCCCTGCAGTCTGACGCCACGAACTACTACGTCAACACCTACATCAAGCCGAACGCCAGTTCCGGCGAATACAACCTGTACCGGAACCGCTACAGCACCTACGTGTGCAAGGGTCTCCCGGTCGGTCCGATCTGCAGCCCCGGCGACGACGCCATCAAGTCCGTCCTGTGGCCTGCCAGCACCAACTACTACTTCTTCGCCCACGACGACGACGGCAACCTGTATGCCGCCCGCACCGCCTCCGAACAGAGCGTGAATGTCTACAACGCCCTGACCACCGGCGGCGGGTCCGACGAGGAGGAAGAGGAAGAGTAAGGAGACACTCATTTGGAACAAAAACGTATCCCGGAGCTCCTGGCCCCTGCGGGGGACCGGGAGCGTCTGGATGCGGCGCTGCTCTACGGAGCGGACGCCGTCTATCTGGGGGCTCAGGAATTCGGGATGAGGGCGGCCCCGCCCAACTTCACCGAGGACGAACTGCGACAGGCGGTCCGGGACTGTCATGCCCGGAACGTCCGGGTCCATCTGACCGTCAACACCCTGCCCCGCAACGAAGAAGTGCCGGCTCTCCCGGCCTTTTTTGACTTTGCGAAGGACGCCGGCGTGGACGCGTTCATCATCGCCGACGTCGGGGTCATGAAGCTCGCGCAGCAGTACGCGCCCGGGGTGGACATCCACATGTCCACGCAGGCGGGCGTCGTGAACTACCTGACCGCGCAGACGCTGTATGACATGGGCGCGAAGCGGATCGTCATGGCGCGGGAGTGCTCCCTGGACGAGATCCGGGAGATCCGCGCGAAGACCCCGAAAGACCTGGAGATCGAAGCCTTTGTCCACGGGGCGATGTGCATGTCGGTGTCCGGCCGCTGCCTGCTCTCGAACTACCTCACCGGACGGGACGGCAACCGGGGCGACTGCGCCCAGCCCTGCCGCTGGCAGTACCACCTTCTGGAGGAACAGCGGCCCGGCGAATTCATCGAACTCACCGAAGACGAACACGGGACCTACTTCCTGAACTCTCAGGACATGTGTCTCATCGAACATATCCCGGAACTCGTGGAGGCCGGTATCACCAGCTTCAAGATCGAGGGCCGGGCCAAGTCCGCCTTCTATGTCGGCGCGGTCACGAACGCCTATCGGGCGGCCATCGACGGCTACCTCCGGGACCCGTCGCCGGACTACGCGCCGGAGCCCTGGATCGTGGACGAGGTCCGGAAGATCAGCTACCGGGACTACTGCACCGGCTTCTATTTCGGTGCACCAAAAGACGACAGTCACATCTACTATGATGGGATCTACATCCGGGACTGGGACGTCATCGCGAACGTCCTCTCCTCCGACGGCGAATTCGTCACCGTCACCCAGCGCAACCGGTTCTTCCGGGGCGATGAACTGGAGGTCATGACGCCGGGGGAGGAACCCTTCCCGTTGACCGTCACAGAGATGTTCAACGAAGCCATGGAGCCGATCGACGTCGCGCCGAACCCCATGGCCACCATCAAGATCCGATGCGACCGGGACATCCCGCAGGGCTCTGTCCTGAGGATCCGCAACCGCTCCCAGAAAGGGGAACCCAATGGATAGTGTACGGGAACTGACCCTGCAGAAAGAGGACCGCTACCTCTCGGACCTGGCGCAGAAGTGCCGGGACACGAAGGGGCGCGCAGTCCCGGAAGAAGAGGATGCGCTGCGGACCGCCTACCAGCGGGACCGCGACCGCATCATCCACTGCAACGCCTTCCGCCGTCTGCAGCACAAGACCCAGGTCTTTCTGTCGCCCTACGGCGACCACTACCGCACCCGCCTGACCCACACGCTGGAGGTCAGTCAGATCGCCCGGGCGCTGGCCGTTGGCCTGCGCGCCAACGAGGATCTGACCGAGGCCATCGCCCTCGGACACGACCTCGGGCACACGCCCTTCGGCCACGCCGGAGAGCGGGCCCTGGACGCGGTCGTCTCCTTCGGGTTCCACCACTACGAGCAGAGCCTGCGCGTGGTGGACGTCATCGAAAAGAACGGCAGGGGCCTCAACCTGACCTGGGAGGTCCGGGACGGGATCCTGCACCACACGAAAGACGAGTTCCCCCACACGCTGGAGGGACGCCTGGTCCGTCACGCGGACCGGATCGCCTATCTGAACCACGACATCGACGACGCCATCCGGGCGGGGCTGTTCACGGAAGAAGACCTGCCGGCCCACATCCGGGACGTCCTCGGGAAGCGCAAGAGCGAACGCATCAACACGCTGGTCCTCTCCACCCTGGAGTACACCGGGGCAGAGGTGGACATGGCGCCGGCCGTTCGGGAAGCCTATGAGGAACTGAACGAGTACATGTTCGCCAACGTCTACACCAACCCCGTCTGCAAGGGCGAGGAGGGGAAGGCCGTGCTCATCGTGCAGGACCTCTACAACTACTTCCTGCAGCGGCCCGAGGAGATGCCCGAAGACTATCGGCGCATCGCCGAAACGGACTCCCCGGAACGGGGCGCCTGCGATTATATCTCCGGCATGAGCGACCGCTATGCCCTGAGAATGTACGAGAAGCTGTTCATCCCGAGCCCCTGGGCATAAGAGGGGCCGCCAAAGGAGACGAATGGAATGCCAAGGATCCGAGAAGAGTTCCTGAATACCCTGCGCGACAGGCTGGATATCGAAGAATTCATATCCGGCTATGTCCATCTGAAGCGCGCGGGGCGGCTCTCCAAGGGCCTGTGTCCCTTCCACTCCGAAAAGACCCCGTCCTTCACCGTCTACCCTGAGAACCAGTCCTACTACTGCTTCGGCTGCGGCAAGGGGGGAGACATCATCACCTTCACCCGGGACATCGAGAACCTCGACTATCTGGACGCCGTCCGCTTCCTGGCGGACCGCGCGGGGCTCAACATGCCCGACGACGACTACGACGACACCCTCTCCAAAAAGCGGAAGCGGATGCTGGAACTCAACAAAGAGGCCGCCCGGTTCTTCTATAAGGAACTGATGTCGGAGAAGGGCGCCGGGTGTCTGAAGTACTGGACCGAAGACCGCGGGCTGACCCTGCAGACCATCAAACATTTCGGTCTCGGCTACGCGCCGGACGACTGGCACGCCCTGCACTATTACATGCACGGGCTGCACTATTCCGACCAGGAACTGTATGAGGCGAACCTCCTGCGCCGGTCGGAGAAAAACGGGAAGATCTATTACTACGACAACTTCCGCAACCGGGCCATGGTGCCCATCATCGATCTGAGAGGCAACGTCATCGCCTTCGGCGGACGCGTCCTCGACGACTCGCGACCCAAATACGTCAATACGTCGGACACGCTGGTCTACAAAAAGAGCAGCGCCCTGTTCGCATTGAACTTTGCCAAGGGCTCCGGGACCGATCAGCTGATCCTGTGCGAGGGCTACCTGGATGTCATCACCCTGCACCAGGCGGGCTTCACCAACGCCGTCGCCGGCCTCGGCACCGCCCTGACCGATGAGCAGGTCCGGCTCATCTCCCGTTACTGCAAGGAAGTCGTCCTGGCCTATGACAACGACGACGCCGGCAGGACGGCCACCCACCGGGCCCTGGAAAAATTCGACAAGACGGATCTGACCGTACGCTCTCTGACCATGAGCGGCGGGAAGGATCCCGATGAGATCATCAAGACCTTCGGCGCGGAACGCTTCCGTTCCATGCTGGACGGCGCATCCAACGAGACAGAGTACAGACTCAACGAACAGCGGATGAGATTCGACCTTGCCACCGATGACGGGAAGGTCCGCTACATCGAAGCGGCCTCCTTCGTCCTCGCGGCGCTGGCCCCGGCCGAACGCTATGTCTACACCTCGCGCGTGGCGGAGGAGACCGGCGTGGCCCGGGAGGCCATCGACGAGCAGATCGCCCGGGCTGTCAAACGACAGAGACGGCGAAGAGAGCGGGCGGATTTCACAGAGCTGAACCGCAGTCTCGGGAATGGGAGCGCGTCCGGCAGCAGGATCCCGGCAAAGGCGATCCGCGCGGAAGAGACCATACTGGCTTCGCTTCTGCGCAGCCCGGATTACGTGAAACGGCTGGAGCCCCTCCTGTCCGACTCCGACTTCCTGACCGACTTCGGCCGGAAGGCGTACGGCATCATCGCCGGGCGCCTCGGAGAGGGGAAGAGTGTGGAACCCTATGTGCTGTCCCAGTACTTCGACCCCGAAGAGATGGGCACGCTGGCCCGCATCCAGAATGCGGGAGCTCCGCTGTCCGGCACGTTCCAGGAAGTGGAAGACTGCATCCGGGTCCTGAAACAGGCCGGAGAGGAGGCCTCCGCCCAGAGCGGCGGGGAGATCTCCGATGAAGAATTAAGGGAACTGTTCTCGAAAAAGTAAGGAGTATTGCTTCGATGGATGAAAACAAACAAAAAGTGATCAACGGTCTGATCGAAAAAGGCCGCGCGGCCGGAAAGCTCAGCACCAATGACATCGATGCCGCCATCGTCGAACTGGACATGGAGATCGATGAACTCGACAAACTCTACGACACGCTGGAGAACAACAATATCGAGATCATCGACGACCTGGGCGACGCCGCCCTGGACTCCCTGAACTTCGACGTCATCGGCGGGACGCAGAAGCCCGGCGAGATCACGGCGACCGACGCCTCGAAGAACGCGGCGATGGACGACCCCGTCAAGGTTTACCTCAAGGAGATCGGACGGGTCCCCCTGCTGACGCCGGAAGAGGAGATCGAGCTGGCCATCCGGATCTCGGAGGGCGATGAGGAGGCCAAGAAGAAGCTGGCCGAATCCAACCTCCGTCTGGTCGTCAGCATCGCGAAGCGCTATGTGGGCCGCGGCATGCAGTTCCTGGATCTCATCCAGGAAGGCAACCTCGGTCTCATCAAGGCGGTCGACAAGTTCGACTACACCAAGGGCTTCAAGTTCTCCACCTACGCCACCTGGTGGATCCGCCAGGCCATCACCCGCGCCATCGCGGACCAGGCCCGCA
>JAGACE010000145.1 GCA_017614275.1 Clostridia bacterium
ACAGCGACGAGATGACGCCCTCGATACTGGTCGCGACGCCGGTCAGGCTCGCCAGACCGGACTTCATCCCGCCCCCGCCCGCATTGATCATCGGGTCCGCGAAGACCTGTGCCGCAACGGCCTCCAGCTCGCCGGAGCCGGACGTGGTGCCGGCCGCGGAAGCGACGCCGGTGTAGATGATGACCGGCATGAAGAAGATGACGCGGAACACGGTCCGGCCCGGCAGCTTCTTCTTGTTCAGCATGACCGCCATGAAGAACGAGAAGATCATGATGACCGGCAGGTTGATGACCATGTCGCGGAACGTCTCCAGCAGGTACTGCCGGAAGTCCACGTCCACGGTGAAGGCCTCGACGTAATAGCCGAACCCGTACCACTGCAGGTCGAACCCGGTGCCGTCCATCCGGATGATGATGTCATTGATGCTGAACACGAAGGTCCGCCACAGGGAAGGCAGGAAAACCAACAGCAAGCCCAGCAAAAACGGAAGGATGAAGAGATACCCGGCGAGGTTTCGTCTCTCGATCAGGTCCATCTTGACGAACTTCAGGATGAAGTCCATGATGGAGACGAAAAACCCCTTTTTCTTAGCGGTTTTTTGCATGTTCAGTTCCCCCTGTCCAGAACCACGAAGCCGTTGCCGGGAACCGTGGCGCTCACGCCGTCCACCGAGACGGCAACGTCTTCGTTGTTGTAGTTGACCGCGACCTTCAGCCCGTTCTCATAGGTCGTCGCGTAGACGTTGGTCGCCAGGCGGACGTGATCCACGATGAAGCGGTCCTGAACGTTCTTCAGAACGTCGTTGACCGTGCCGTACATCTCGCCGATCTGGTCGATCCAGTTGCGATAGTCCATCGAGTAGAGCTGCGTGGTGTAATAAGTGTTCTGCAGCACGATGTCGTCTTCGTACATCAGTCTGGCCGACAGCGAAGCGCCGTACTCCAGGCACTTGAGGATCTGGAACTGGGCGTTCTGGACCGTGTTGATCTCTTCGCTGGTATAGGAGATCATGCCGTGGATCGCCATCTGGAGGAACGGGATCTCATAGTCCTCGATGATGTAGCGCGAGGACGTGACCGGGGCCTTCATGATGACGTCGACGTAGGGCAGCGCCCAATAGTTGCCGACTTCCACCGACACGCTGTAGCCGGCGTCCTGATAGCTTTCAAGGATCGAGGAGATCACGCGGGACGTCTGCGTGCGGTCGATGATGAGCGACTCGTCGTAGTCCGCGCTGAGCGTGGAACCGACCTGCGTGAGGGAGACGTTCTTGTTGCCGTACTGGTCCAGAGCCGTCATCAGCTCGGAGAAGGTCTCGCCGTACTGGCTCGGAGAAACGACCCACCGCGGGAAGTAGAACCGCTCGTCGTCGAAGGTGTTGCTGCCGTAAAGGCCCGTGGCGACGTTCGTGTTCTGGATGATGTTGGCCTTGCGGCCCAGGGTGCGGACCGCGTCGTAATAGGGCATGAAGCCGTCAAAGGTCTTGTCGACGAAGACGTGGGTGGGGTTGACGTCCGGATAGACGGTAACGCCCAGCGCATCCATGTCGGACAGGAACTGGCGATAGCCCTTCTTGCCGCCCAGCGCGAAGAGCGGGCGGAAGTGGTTGGAATAGTCCGTCGCGTACAGGGCGCCGTTGGCCATGCCCATGTACCGGACGGAAAGCCCGCCCACCCTGGTCAGCAGCTCGTTGACGATCTCGGTGGCCTCGTCAAAGTCGGTCAGCGCGTACTTCACCTGGATGGGGAAGCCCGCGATGCCGATCTTCTTGAGGATCGCGCCGTAGATGTCCGCGTAGAACGTGGTGTTCGCCTGCACCTCCAGCCGGTCCAGACCGTACAGGTCGATCAGGTACTGGCGGAAGAACTTGGCCATGCCGACGTAGTTGGCTTCCTCGTCATAGAGGAAGGTGTACCGGATCTGAAGATCCGTGGCCGGCAGGCGGCAATAGCCCCACTCCTGGACCTCGGTCTTGGTGGTGAGGCCGTCTCTCACCTCGACCTCCACTTCCGAATAGACCTTCGGGAACATGGTCAGGCCGGAGCTCGAGCCGTTGGAATAGTAGATCTCGTCGGTGGCCGTCACGTAGAACGAGGGGTAAACGTAGTTGTACTGGTTCTGTTTTCCCTCGGCCAGATAGGCGGCCACGTTGCCGATCTCATAGCCCTTTTCGATGATGCCGAACAGCGCGCGGTTGTCCTGCTTCATCCCGAAGACCGGCAGCACCGAGGTCTCAAAGTACGGGATGTCCGCGATCTTGTTGCCGTCGCGGGCCAGCGCCTCGTCCTTGTGGCGGTTGGAGAGCGCGATCTGGACGGAGGTCGAACGGATGTCGCCGTTGCCGTGCTCGATGATGGCGCCGGAGCCGTCGGGGATGAAGGTATAGCCCTCTTCCACCTCGGTGTCCAGCATGGCGCCGAACTGCGGCAGCACGTCGAGACGGGTGATGGCCACCTCGGAGGGCTGTTCGATCTCGCTGGTGACGACCTGGACCTTCAGGGTGTTGCCCTCGATCTTGTAAATGACCGGGATCATAAAGTTGACGCCGGAGGCGGCGGCGGTATAGCCGATGTACTCGTACTCGGCCGCCAGGTCGTCGCGCGTGAAGCCCAGATTCTGCCAGTCGGCGATCAGCTGGTTCTTCTTGAAGACCGTGGCGGTGGCGCTGGAGTACAGCTCGTAGACGCCCTCGCCGGTCTCAAGCAGCGGATAGGTCTGCAGCAGGAGCTGGATCTTCAGATCCCACTCGTCCCGCTTGGCCTTCTTGGCGGATTCCGTCTTCTGACGGTTGACTTCCTTCTCCATCGAAGCGTTCAGCGCCTCGATCTGATAGTAGGCGTAGCGGGAGGCGAACTGCTTCCGGGCCTTTTCGTCCGGATTGCCCGCTTCGTCCACGGCGATCTCGCAGTACTGTTCGTAGTAGCGGTCGAAGGAGCTTTCGCTCATCGCCAGCGGATAGATCTCGGAGTTGATGTCGCCAAAGCCGTAAATGACCTTAAAGCCGACGACTTTGCCGTTCTCCACGATCTCTTCGAAGGTCGCCTGATCGCGGACCACACAGTCGGTGTAGGAGTAATAGGTGTTGGTCTTGGAAGCCGAAGAGACGTAACCGATGTCGGCCAGACGGTCCCGGTTGCCGTTCTGGTCGTAGTTGTAGACCAGAACGAGCTGGGACTGTTCCGTCTTCTGCCGCTCTGTCGAGGCGCTCTCCGACCCCTGCTTGTAGTGGGTGGGGTTGCTGCGCCAGACCTCGCCGGTCTTGGTGTCCGTAACGTTGATGCTCAGCCACTCGTAAGGCTCATAGTCCAGAGCGATCTCAAGGTTGGACTCGCCGCCGGCCTGATACTCCTTGTAATCCGGCGCAACGAACTGTTCGCCCTTGTATTCGACGGCCTGCGCCCCGAAGGGAATCAGCATCGAAAGGATCAGCGCCAGACAGATGACCGTGCAGGCTTTCATTTT
This sequence comes from Clostridia bacterium, assembly GCA_017614275.1. GTDB lineage: Bacteria > Bacillota > Clostridia > Oscillospirales > Acutalibacteraceae > RUG420. The sequence continues at coordinate 3,463 of JAGACE010000145.1, forward strand.
TTTCATGCCGTTTCCCTCCTTTTAGAAGAATCGCAGTGAGATCTCCCAATAAAGGCCCGTGATGAAGCCCACCATCTGAGAGATCAGGTTGAAGAACAGCAGCAGCAGGAAGATGATGACCGCCATGGCGACGACGATGAACACCGTGGTGAGGATCGTCTTGCCCAGGGTGTACTGGTGGATCACCAGCACGCTGCTGACCATCAGCAGGGCGGACCAGCCGATGGAGATGTAAAGCAGGAGATAGTAGAAGGATTCGTAATCTTCCGACATGATGTTGCTCAGGAAGATCAGCGGGAAGCCGATGATGAAGAAGGGGGCCATGGCGTAAGCAGAGGCCATGACGATGTCCTTGAAGGACCCTTCGCCGTTCATCAGCGTCGTCAGACTCCAGTTGGCGACGCACCACAGCAGGAACGTACCCAGAACGATGGCGATCTCTTTGAGGACGTTCAGGCTGACGCCGTCGTACTCCGGATTGTAGATGAAGCCGGTGAACTGGGTCTTGAAGATCTGCTGCACGCACAGCAGGCCCACGATGATCAGCGCCGCGGTAAGCGAGCCGCGTTTTTCATGTTTGAGATCCCAAAAGCCGTCAAACGGATGGAACATGAGCGTGAACGCGTATTTGAGTTGCTTCAACACAGTGACCATATGCTCACATCACCTTCTTTACGCCGTTCCGCAGGAAGCTCCGGAACTGTTTCGTCGTCTTGATGATCCAGATCACCAGAACGAGGCCGACGATCACCAGGAAGACGATGGTAAACTTGTTGCCGATCAGTTCGTGGAGATATTCCTCCAACGCCTTGGAGTAGTACTCCACGTTCTTGGCGATGGTGAAGTACCTCATGGCCGCCCGGTACTCGCCGCTGCGGTACAGGGCCTTGCCCACGCCGGAGTATGCCAGCATGTTGTTGGAATTCATCTTCAGGACTTCCTGCCAGAGGTCCTCGGACTGCTGATACTCACCCTGCTGATAGGCCCGGACGGCGGCCAGGATCCTGGCGCCGTAGTCGGTGGGCTTGAAGATCATCAGCGAAGCGTCGATGGAGTCCAGCACGATGACCTTGTCGTCCTGGAAGGTCCCGATGGCCACCGGGTTCTTGAAGGTGCCGAACTGGGTGCCGTCGTTGGCGAACTGGAACAGCAGGTTGCCGTCGCAGTCGTAGCAGAAGACCTTGTGCCGCAGGGAGTCCATGATGTAATAGCAGCCGTACTCGTCGACGGTGATGTCCTCGAAGGCGGAGGTGCCGCAGAGCACCTGCATCTGCGCCAGCACGTTGACGCCGGAGCCGGCGCGCTCGTATTCGATGGTCACCGAGGCGATGTCGCCCACCGGCGGATAGGTGCCCGTGCGGGACGTGATGTCCGTGCCGTAGGAGTTGATCTTCTTCACCGGGGCGTGCTCCTGTCTGCCCGCGGTGTCATCATAGTCCGTCTTCATCGAGTCGTGGATATAGCGGTCCGCGATGGTCTTGGTGACCACCCAGACGAACCCCTCGGGATCCATGGCGATGTTGTTGTACTCGGTCGGAACGAAGTGCTCCATCCGGGCCAGCTGCTCGTTGGTGGAGATCAGCCGCCAGAACTTTTCGATCAGCTCGTAAGAGACCTCCGGCGCGCCGTAAAAGCTGTTGAACGAGCCGTCCGGGTTCAGCTTCACGATGCCGCGGTTGATGGTCTGACAGACCACGTGCATGCGCTCGGCCCGGTCGACGACCAGCTTCAGCGGTTTGTACGCCGCGTTCTCGTTGATCAGATCGATGGCCGGCTTGGTGTAGATGGTTTCGGCGGCGATGGGCTGGCAGGCCTCTTCCACAGAGCCCTTCTTGTCCAGCTCGCCCAGCATGTCGAAGCGGACGATGCGGGCGTTGCCCGTATCCGCCACGTAGAGCAGCTTCTTGTCGAAGTGCTCGTAAACGAACAGGCCGCTGGGCGCGTTGAACGTGACGTTCTCTCCCTGATAGGAGATCTCGCTTCCCACGACGCCCTCCCCCGCGCTGCCGATGATCCGGACCAGCTCGAGGTCCGAGTCGAAGATGCAGACGCGGGCGTTCTTCCCGTCGAGGACGTAGATGTTGTCGTCCTGATCCACGAACAGGTCAGCGGCGCTGGTGAAGGCGCCGATGCCGTAATCCACGCCGTTGACTTCCTGTTCAAAGGAGTACGGGATCGGCGCGGCCGTGGCGATGCCGTTGTTGTCGTACGAATACCCCCGGTGCGGGACCAGCGCGAAGGACGAGGCGCCCAGCGCCGCGCAGAGCAGGAGCATCAGAAGGAGTGCGGTCAATCGTCTGTGCTTCATAGATCTCCTTCCTCCTTATTCCTTGATGCCCGACTTGGACATCGTCTCGATGACGTTGCTCTGGGAGATGATGAAGACGATGATCGGGACGAGCATCATGACGACCACGGCGGCGGCGGCGGCGCCGGCGCGGGCGTAACCGCCGGACGTGATCTGGCTGATGGCGTACGGAAGAGTCTTGAGCTCTTCGCTGTAGATGTACATGCTGTTGTTGGTGTTCCACAGGGTCTGGACGGAGAAGATCATCAGCGTCAGCCAGCCGGACTTGACGTTCGGCATGACGATCCGCCAGAAGATCAGGCCCTCGCGGGCGCCGTCGATCTTGGCCGCGTCAAACAGCGCGTCGCTCAGGTCGGCCATGAAGTTCTGCATCAGGTAGAGACCCAGCGAAGAGCCGAAGGCCGGGACGATCAGGCTGAAGTAGGTGTCGATCCAGCCCAGGCGCGCCATGATGATGTAGGTCGGGATGGTCAGGACCGTCGCGTTGAACATCAGCGCGAAGCGGACCATCTTCGCAAAGCCCTGCGAGAAGGGGAAGCGGTACTTGGCCAGAGGATAGGCCGCCATCGAAGCCAGGATGATATGGCCGAAGGTGCCCACCGCGGTGATCATGACCGTGTTGAAGACGTAACGGGAGAACGGGACCCAGGAGCTGGACATCAGCCGGAACAGATCCGCGTAGTTGTCAGGCGTCGGAGACGTGACGTAGAGACGCGGCGGGAAGATGTAAAGCTCGTTCATGGGCTTGATGGACTGGATGATCGCGAAGTACAGCGGGATGACCATGATGATGGCAAAGATCACCAGAAAGAGCGTGACGCCGATGTCGCCGGAGACGCGGCGGTTGACGCGGTTGCCCGCTTTCATTCTGAATATTCTGATCGCCATATCAGGTGCCCACCTTTCTGAGGAGCTTCTGGATCAGCTCGTTGCACACGACCATCAGCAGGAACAGCAGGACCGCGATGGCCGAGGCATAGCCCATCTCGAACCTGGTGTTGCCATAGTCCTCCAGATGGTGGACGATGGTGTGCGCCGAATAGTTCGGGCTGGGGAAGCCGACCAGCGCCGTGATGACGGCGCCCATGCCGAACGAGCCGGTGATGCTCATGACGGCGGCGAACATCAGGTGATCCTTCATGGTCGGAAGGGTGATGTACCAGAGCTCCTGCCACCGGTTCTTGATGCCGTCGATGGCGCCCGCCTCATACAGATCCTTGGGAACGCCCTGCAGGCCGGCGATCAGGGAAAGGAAGCCGGTGCCCAGCGACAGCCACAGGCTGACGACGATGACGCAGAAGGGAACGGTCTTTTCGTTCTGCAGCCACGGGACCGCTTCGGTGATGAAGCCCCAGTTCAGCAGAGCCGAGTTCAGCAGGCCGTACTCGTCGGCGGAGAAGATGTACGAGAACATGACGTAGCTCGTGCCGGAGATGGCCGGCGCGTAGAAGAACAGGGTGAAGACCGCGCGCACCTTCGGCGGAAGCTCGTTGATCAGCCACGCGAACCCGAGGGACATCAGATATCCCACAGGACCGGTGATGACCGAGAACAGCAGCGTGTTCTTGATGGCCGTGATGACCAGGTCGTCGTCAATGAACAGCGCGTAGTAGTTGTCGATGAAGACCCAGCTCGGCCTGTCGATCATGTTGAAGTTGGTGAAGCTGAAGTAGATGGCAATGAGCACCGGGAGCACGGTGAACGTGATGAACACCAGAGCGTACGGCGCGATGAACGCGTAGTAGACCTTGGCTTTTTTCATCAACGACCACTTGTACTGGAAGTACTTGCCGATGTTCCGCATCGCTGTCTTGAACTCGAGGTCATTGGAGGCAGCGGCTTTGTTCATCTCTGACAATTTACATTCCCCCTTTACTTGAGATCTTCAGCGGTGCGAAGACCGAACTCGGTCCGTTTCTTGCTGAGCTCGAGGTTGATTTCGTCGATGTAGTCCAACAGGGTCTCGCGCGGATCGGTGCGCAGGTTGTACGTACGGGTGAACGCATTGGTCATGTGGCGCTCGGTGTAATAGCTGCCCGGGACCTCCGGAACGCCGTCCGTCCAGGAGCGGGCCACCAGGATGGTGTTGAGCTCTTCCGTGGACCAGCCCTGGGTGTAAACGACGGCCTTGTTGGCGGAGAAGATGCGGTTGGCCTTGCCCATGGTGGCTTCGACCTCGGCGCAGTAGTCGATCTGGATCTCGTCGGAGGTCCACCACTTGATGAACTCCCAGGCGCTCTTCTGGTTGTTGGACTTGGAAAGGATGATGCAGCCGTTGCCGGAGGCGGCGACGGAGTGATCGATCCAGGTCGTGCCGTCCTCGTTCTCATAGGTCTGGCCGGGCATCAGCGTAAAGCTCCAGTTGCCCGCGATCTCCGGGGCGGAGATGGCCAGCTTGTTGACCATCGAGATGTCCTCGATGCCCAGCGGGACCTCGCCGGTGCGGAAACGGGTCTGGAAGTCGATGTCCAGGTTGACGCCGTAGCTGCGGTACAGGTTCACGTACTGGATGAACGCCGCGACGGCCTCGTCGGTGTCAAGACCGGTGGCATAGCCGAACATGTCGCCCTCGCCGCGGTACAGAACGCCGTGCCGCTGGTTGATCAGGCCGAACATGTTGGTGATGGCCGCCTTGAAGCCGAATTCCATATAGCTGTTGGCCAGCTCGGGGATGATGTCGTAGACGTCCTCCCAGCTCTGCGGGATGGCCCAGCCGTTCTCACCGAAGATGTCGGTGCGGTAGAACATCACCTGGAAGTTCAGGGTCTCCGGCAGCGCGTAGACGCCGTCCAGATAGGTGAAGCTGGTGTAGGCGCTGGGGTAAAAGCGGTTCAGGACCTCGGCGCAGTCGTCGAACTGGGACAGGTTGATGACGGCGCCGCGCATGGCGAAGTTGACCGGCTTGTTGCTCTGCACGCCGATCACCACGTCCGGGCCCTTGCCGGCCAGCGTGGCCGGCAGCAGCGCGTCGATGGCGATGATCTGCAGGTTCACGCCGATATCCGGGTATTTCGCATTGAAGTCGCTCTCGATCAGACGCTTCAGGATCTGCGCCTGTTCGCGGCCGCCGCCGGTGACAGAGGCTGCCGCGCTGGGCGTGAACCACACCGTGATGGTGTTGTCCCCGTCCGCCGAGGTGCCGACGGAGGAATAGTCCACCACGAAGGACGACCACAGCAGCCGGACTTCGTGTCCGATGCCGCGGAACAGGCCCGCGCGGTTGCTGGGCAGATCCGCCTTGGAGCCGCTCAGATAGAGGCAATCCAACTCCAGAGGCTGCTTCTGCAGCTCCAGGATCCATTCGGCGATGGCCGAAACGTCGTTCTTGAACGACGTGAAGTTCTTGGCGATCAGGATCGGACGGTTGGCCATCCGCTCGATGCGGTCCGCCGTCCGTTCGAGGACCGCGGAGTTGGCGCTGCGTTCACCGGTGATCTCAAAGAGCTCGTCGGACAGGCCGCGCAGAACGACGGCTTCGTCCCGCAGGGTCTGCAGCTCTTTGATCAGATACTTCTCAAAGCCGTAGTCGGTGTCCTCGTCCGGGTTGTTGCCGCAGAGGGCCAGCATCCGGCGGTAGACCGTCATCAGCACGTTGACCGAGTCGTCCAGCTTTCTGGCCAGATCCTCGATGGTGCCCAGCGTGGCCTCCAGGCAGATGTTATAGGTCTTGCCGGCCTCGAAGTAGAACTGGAAGGCCGTCTCTCCTCCGCGCTCATCCGCCTTGGTGTCGCCCAGCGTATAGTACCCGAAGTTCGGATCATAATAGAAGGAACAGTCCGTCGCCTCGGCGAAGGGGTACTCGCCGTTGATGGTGAGCGCCCGCCCGGAGCTCACGCCGCGGTTGACGTTCTGACGTCCGCGGAGCGTGATCATATAGAGGCCGGACTCGGGAACGGTGACGTCCCACGAGACCCACTCGCCCGCTTCCTGCCACATCTCGCCGCCGATGACGTTGATCTGCGTGTGATCATACGTGAACTTGCCGCTGGCGGAAGAGTTGAGGACGGAGGAACGGCTGTGGTACGGATAAATCGAAGAGTTGCTCTTGGTGGCGGTCTGCTCGGCCTCGATCTTGACCAGCGCGCCGTTCCCGGCGGGCTGATATCCCTTGGCCGCGTAATCCGCCTTGACCTCGGCATAGCTCGGCAGGGTCTTCGGCGCGCAGAACGCGATCTCCTCGACCAGCAGGTCCGACCGCTCGGAGACGACGGTCAGCTCGTGCTCGCCCGCCTCGACGTAAATGCGGAACGAGTCGAAGTAATAGGTCTCGTCGTCGTTGAGATACTCGACGCGCCACTCCGGCTTTTCCAACGTGGCGGGCTTGATCTCGTTGCCGAGGCTGTCGTGCTCCGATCCCACCGGCACCGCGTCCGCCCACACACGGGAGAACGAAACGGACTTGAGCTCGTCAAAGGGGAACTCTCCGTCGAGCTTGAAGCCGCGCTCGATCTTGGCGCCGTTGCTGATCACGGTGCCGTCCGGCATGGCGACGATGGGGAAGTACTTGACCCGGACCTCGTAAAGGGCGGACTCAGGAGCGGTGAAACGGAATGTCAGCTCCGCGAGCTCGGTGGGCTTGAGCTCCTGATCTTTGGCAAGATCGTCCTTGACGACCGACTCCTGCTCCTTGGTCTCGTCCTTGAGCAGGACCGCGTTCTTCACGCCTTCGTACTCCGGCAGGATCTCATAGTTCATGTTGGTCTCGCCGGAGATCGAGGTGTAGTCGATGATGACGTCCTCTCCGTCATAGACCTTTTTGTCCGCATTGCGCTCCCGATAGCTCCCGTAGGAGGACTCCGAGAAGTTCACAGACGCATACTCGGATCCCGTCGGCGACGCAGTCGTCGTCAACGCGGCGGTCGTCCCGTTTTCCGCGTGCGAAAGCATGCCCAGCGGAGCTGCCGTCAGGATGGTGACAGCCGCGAGCAAAAACGCCACACAGCGGACGAACCGCTTTCCGGCCGGACGCCAGCCACGCACGCTGCTGCCCGGACCGTTCCAGTTGTTTCCCTGCATAATTCCACCCTTTCCCATAAGGATTTCAGAGTTCAGAAACCAGTCGGCGGTCTTTTCAAAACGCTTCGCCCCCGCAAGCCGCACGGAAGAGCTTCCCACCGTCCGCTCTTTGTACATTTTGCCAAGTCAAAAAAGGGAAAAACGCACCGAATATGGCCTTCAAAAAAGGCCACGTTCGGGATTTTGTCTCATTTTTGCAGGGCGACCCGCGTTTTTTTGTTGCGTTTCCGCAAACCAATCCATCTAATCTCACTAATATAATAGGGGATTTTATTCAATTTGTCAATAGCGCCCTTCAAATTTTCTTCGATTTTTTTCGCCCCGTCTCCCCGGCCGAGTGGGTAGTATTGTACAAATCCGACCGGACAAAACTATGGATTTTTACCAAATCCGCACCGTTTCAGACACAAAAAGCGGGGGCCGCCGGACCGGCAGCCCCCGTCTTTTCCACTTTTTCCCGTTCCGGCGGCCTCTCCTCCGCCGCGATCCTTGGGCAATCTACACAACTGCCCGTTAAAAATTATACAATTTGTATTTGTCTACTGAACGTATTATATTTTTTCGTCACTTTGCCGCATCCCGGCTGCGCAGGTCGCTGCGCTTGATCTTGTCGCTGGCCGTCTTGGGCAGTTCGGCCACGAATTCGATGACGCGCGGATACTTGTACGGCGCGGTGGTATGCTTGACGTGGTCCTGAAGCTCTTTGACCAGCGCGGCCGACGGTTCGAACCCCTTGGCCAGCACGATGGTGGCCTTGACGATCTGGCCGCGCTCCGGGTCCGGAACGGCGGTGATGGCCGCCTCCAGCACCGCCGGATGGGTCATCAGCGCGCTTTCCACCTCGAAGGGTCCGATCCGGTAGCCGGAGGACTTGATCACGTCGTCGCTGCGGCCCACGAACCACAAAAAACCGTCCTCGTCCATCCAGGCCACGTCGCCGGTGTGGAAATACCCGCCGTGGATGATCTGCTTCGTCTTTTCCGGATCCTTGTAATAGCCCACGGTGAGGCCGGCCGGGCTTCCCTGGTCCAGGGGGATGCAGAGCTCGCCCTCGTCGCCCCGCTCCACCTCGACGCCGTTCTCGTCCAGCAGCTTTACGTTGAAGTGCGGCGACGGGCGGCCCATGGAGCAAGGGCGCACCTTCAGCCACGGGAAGTTGGCCGCCAGCACGGCGGTCTCGGTCATGCCGAAGCCCTCGCGCAGCTCGAGGCCGGTGTATTCCTTCCATTTATTATAGACTTCCCCGTTCAGCGGCTCGCCCGCGATGCAGCAGTGGCGCAGGCTGGACAGGTCGAAGGCGGACATGTCCTCCTTGATCAGGAAGCGGAACACCGTGGCCGGGCCGCAGAACACGTTGACGCGGTACTTCTCGATGACGTGCAGCACGTCCGTCGGGCGGAACCGCCCCGCGCAGTCGTAGAGCATCAGCGTGGCCTCGCAGATCCACTGGCCGTAGATCTTGCCCCACGAGCTCTTGGCCCAGCCTGTGTCGGCGTGGGTGTAGTGCAGGTCCCCCGGATTGATGTTCTGCCAGAACCGCGCCGTCAGGATGTGGCCCAGCGGATAGCGGAAGTCATGGGTGACCATCTTGGGGTTGCCCGCCGTCCCGGACGTGAAATAGATCAGGAACGGGTCGCCGTTCTCCGTGGGGCGCCGGGTCCACTCGGCCGGCGCGGCGGCCAGCGCGGCGTCGAAGTCGTCGAACCCGTCGAACTTGCCCCCGATGCCCAGACGGATCTGCGGCCCGCCGCAGATCTCCGCCGCCTCCAGGATGTGGCCGCGCAGCTCGGGGATGTCGGCGCAGACCACCGCCTTGGCGCCGGAGGCCTGAAAGCGATAGACCAGATCCTTGGTCATCAGCTGGTGCACCGCCGGCAGCAGCACCGCCCCCAGCTTGTGGACCGCCACGGCGGTGATCCAGTACTGCCAGGCGCAGCGCAGCAGCGTCATGACGATGTCGCCCCGGCCGATGCCCCGGGCGGCCAGCAGGTTGGCGCACTTGTCCGTCAGGGTCTTCAGCTCGGCGAAGGTGACGCGCTTTTCCTCGCCGCGGTCGTTGCACCAGATAAAGGCCAGGCTGTCCGGCCGGATGGCCGCCAGCTCGTCGACCACGTCATAGCCGAAGTTGAAATGCTCCGGCACGTTGATCTTGAACTCCCGTTTGAACTCCTCGTAGGACGAAAAGTCCGTCCTGCAGAATCGGTCGATAAACATATTGGTTCCCTCGGATGTGAATGGATATGGATCAAAAGTGTCCGGCCGGAAGGTCCCGGCGCCTATTTGATGACGACGACGATCAGCCGCACCGGCTTTTCGTCCAGCGCCTCCATGGCGTGGGGATAGGCCGAATCGAAATAGAGCGAGTCGCCCTCGTTGATGATCAGCTCCCGGCCGCCGATGTAGAACCGCATCCGGCCCTCCAGGCAATAGTGGAACTCGTGGCCCGTGTGGGCGTTGGGGTGAAGCGGCGCGTCCGCCGGCTTCGGCTCCACCGTGACCAGCAGCGGCTCGGCCTTCCGCTCGGAAAAGCCGTAGGCCAGCGCCTTATAGTCGTATCCCTCGGTGCGCTCGACGCCGATGCCCCGGTCCTTGCGGACCACCGAGTACATGGTGAGCTTGGCGCGGTCCCCGGTGAGCAGCTCGGTGACGGAGATGCCGAACAGATCCGCCGCCTCGCACAGCACGCTGATGGGGATATCCACCTCGCCGCTCTCCATCTCCCGGTACTGCTCCGCTCCGACGGTCAGCTTCTCTCCCGCCTCTTCCACGGACAGCCCGGCGATCTCGCGCATCTCTCTCAGTCTCTCTGCGATCTCTCGAACGTGACCGGACATGGTATCATCTCCTTTTTTATCAACAGATATCAGAAAAGGACCCGTCTCCGGGAAATCCTTCCCAGGGACGGGTCCGATCAGACCCGCGGTACCACCCTGATTCGCGCATGGCCTTCCGGCCCGCGCGCGCCTTGTGTCGGGGGACGTTCCGATCCTCCGGTCTCTGTAACGGGAGCGCCCGTCCGCCGCTGAACAACGCGTTTCGTCTTTCACGGCGGAAACTCACTTGCGACCTTCCCCGGCGGTCCGCGCGCAAAGCGACTTCCACCCGCGAACGCTCGCGGTCGCTTTTCTCTGAAGCCGTCCCGGCCGGGTACTCCTCAAGTTCACAGTTTTTGGGGTGTTTTCAGTTAAGTGGCATCATTATACACCATCCGCCGGCGCTTGTCAACAGTTTTTTTGCCGCGGAGCGCGCCGCGCTCTGCCGTTTCCCGCGTCCGGGGCCGACCGCCCGTCTCTTCTTTGCGCGCGGGGGCTGTCTTGACCTCTCTTGACTTTCGTGCTATAATAAAGAATTGCAGAGTGAAAAAACGGCTTTCTGCGCGCCGGAAAGCGGCGCCCGCCGCGCTCCGCGCAAAAAACGAAGACTCAAAGGAAAGAAAGGCATCCGACCATGACCAAAATAGACGTGTTCTCCGGATTTCTCGGAGCGGGCAAGACCACACTG
>JAGACE010000146.1 GCA_017614275.1 Clostridia bacterium
AAGAACAAGGAACTGGTGAAACTGCCTGCGGACAGCATCATCATGTCGGTCGGTTACAACCCGACTCCGCTCGTCGAACCCGGCTACAACCTCGGCCTCGGCCCGGTCAACGTCCCGGTCCCCGAGAAAGTCCAGCCTGTGGTCAAGAAAGTCGACGGCATCGTGACCGAACTGCTCGGTCCGCTGGTCCCCGTCAACAACCAGACCACGGTCGCCGGCAAGCCCGTCTACACCGTGGGCGACGCCAGCAAGGTCGCCAACATCAAGGCTGCCATCTGGGGCGCCTGGGATGTGGCGATGGCCATCTGATCGCATCCATCTGATGCACACCCTCCTCTGCCTGTCAGGGGAGGTTTTTTTTATATTTGTATTCTATTTGTAAAAGTTGTTCATATTTACTTTTTTTCATATTTATGCTTAAATAATTAATAATATTAATGATTATTTCACGTAAATCCTCTTAAAGTTAAATTAAGGCGTGAAGCATACCATTTGGCTTTGAGAGGCGGACGGGAGGAAACAATGAGTAACGGAAAGATCCTTGTCGTTGACGACGACAAAAACATCTGCGAGCTCCTCGGACTCTATCTGGAAAACGAAGGGTTCCACGTCTCCAGCGTCAACGACGGCGAATCCGCGGTGCGGGAATTCCAGTCGTTCCAGCCGGATCTGGTCATCCTGGACATCATGCTGCCCCGTATGGACGGCTGGCAGGTCTGCCGGGAGATCCGCAAGGTCTCGGAAAAACCCATCATCATGGTCACGGCAAAAGGGGAGACCTTCGACAAGGTCCTCGGTCTGGAACTGGGCGCGGACGACTACATCGTCAAACCGTTCGAGCCGAAAGAGGTCGTGGCCCGCATCAAAGCGGTCCTGCGGCGCACCCATGTCTCCGCCGCTTCCGAGCGGAAGCTGGTGGAGTACGACAAGCTTTCCATCAACCTGACGAACTACGAGATGAAGGTCGACGGGAAGATCGTCAGCACGCCGCCGAAGGAACTGGAACTCATTTTCCACCTCGCCAGCAACCCCAACCACGTCTTCACCCGGGATCAGCTCCTCGATGAGGTCTGGGGTTTCGACTACTACGGCGATTCCCGGACGGTGGACGTCCACATCAAGCGGCTTCGGGAAAAACTCGAAGGTGTCTCCGACAAATGGGCCCTGAAGACGGTCTGGGGCGTCGGTTATAAATTCGATACTGCGGAATAACGATGAAACAGAACGCCACTCAGAAACCCATGCGCCGGAAGTACAATCTGTTCTTCCGTTACATGGGGTTCTCCATAGCCAGCGTAGCGATCAGTTTTCTGGTCCTCTACCTGCTCTTCCTGTTGTTTGCGTCCGGGAACTGGAACAATCAGCGCATGGAGATCATGGAGTCCAACGCCCTGGTCATCGCGGAGAAGACCGCGACGCTCATGGCGGACGATGTGACCGAGGAGGATTCCTACGACACGGCCCTGGCGCTGGCCGACACCCTGAACACGGTGTCCGATACGATCGAGGCGGACGTCTTCCTCTGCGACGCGGAAGGCCATCTGGTCCTCTGCCGACACATGATCGATGAACAGACGCATACGCTCCACAACGGCGAGTGCACCACCCACAGCGGGTTCACGATGCCGGACAACATCCTGGGCAAGACGACCGGCTCCGGCTTCGGCACGGTGTCCTCCCTGCCCAAGCCCTTCAGCGGCACGCGGCAGATCATCGGAGGCGCGCAGATCCTCGTCAACGGGATGCCGTCCGGTTACGTCTACGCGACCGCCACTTCCTACAACATCCTGTCGCCCTATTCGAAGAACCTGACCCGGATCTTCGTCATCGCGGCGCTCATCTCGCTCCTGCTCATGATGGGCCTGTCCTATCTGTTCGCGGCCCAGCTGGTCCGACCGATGGAAAAGATGTCGCGCCTGACCAAGCAGTATTCCCAGGGCAACTTCACGGAACGTCTGGAGGTCCGCGGCGCGAAAGAGCAGCAGGAACTCGCGGAATCCCTCAACGAGATGGCGAACTCTCTGTCGGTCATCGAGGACTCCCGTAAGAGTTTCATCGCCAACGTGTCCCATGAACTGAAGACACCGATGACCACCATCGGCGGGTTCGTCGACGGCATCCTGGACGGCACCATCCCCCAGGAGGAGGAGAAGCGTTATCTCGGCATCGTCAGTTCCGAGATCAAACGGCTGGCGCGGCTCGTGGTCACCATGCTCACGCTGTCCAAGATCGAAGCGGGGGAGGAGACCCTGCACTACTCCGAGGCCGATCTGAACCAGCTGCTGTTCAACGCGCTGCTCAGTTTCGAGAGCGCGATCGACGAGGCGGGGCTCCAGGTCGAGGGCTTCGAAGACCTGCCCCACATTCGGGCGGAAGCCGACCAGGAACTCCTGTTCCAGGTGGCGTACAACCTCTTTGACAACGCGGTCAAATTCTCCAACCGGGGCGGCACCATCCGCGTCGGCATGCGGGAGGAGGACGGCCGGGCGCTCGTCAGCATCTCCAACACCGGAAAGGGGATCCCCGAAGAGGAGATCCACCGGATCTTCGAACGGTTCTACAAAGTCGATAAATCCAGAAGCGAACATGTCAAGGGCGTGGGCCTCGGCCTGAACCTGGCCCGGGACATCGTGGAACTCCACGGCGGGCAGATCTTCGCCGAGAGCGAACCGGGCGGCTTCACGTCGTTCCGTTTCTGGATCCCGATCCACAAAACAACTGATTCTCAGGAGGCATGAATCCATGGAAGAAAACAAAAAGAAGAGCAGCGGCTCCAAAGTGTTCCTGGCACTGCTCATAGCGATCCTGCTCATCGTCGGTGTGGCCATCGGCGTCGCCTATGTCGGCCGGGACGGCCGTGAGGCGCAGGCGGCCAAGACCACCACGTCCGTCGACACCAAGAACTCCATCAATGTCGGCGACACGAGAGCCTACGATGAGGAAAATCCGGACGGCGCGCTCACCAGTGTCGAGATCGCCGAGAAGTGCAAGCCCTCCGTCATCGCCGTCATGGTCTATGACCAGAAAGGTAATAAATACGGAGAAGGTTCCGGCGTCGTCATGAGTGTTGACGAGGAGGCCGGTTACTGCTACGTCGTTACATGCGCCCACATCGTGGACGTGGCGAACACGACCCTGAAGGTCCAGACCGAGGACGGCACCCAGTACAGCGCTGCCCTGGAGGGCTACGACAACCGCACCGACATCGGTGTCCTGCGGGTCCGGACGACCAAGCTGGAACCGGCGGAATTCG
>JAGACE010000147.1 GCA_017614275.1 Clostridia bacterium
CGCCAGATGTTTCCGAGGCCGACCGCGGAAGCCGCCGCCGCGAGGACATAGCCCATCTTGCCGGACCAGCCGGCGTTGTCGGGCGATGTGCTGGGTTTCTTAGCCATAACTCTCTCTCCTTGAATGAAGTCACACAAAAGAACAGGCTCCGTTTCCCGGAGACTGCTCTTCTATGATAATCAGTTTTCGCTTATTTCGCAATACAGAATTCCTCAGTACTGGGAATATCCTTCCAGGAATTCGCCGAGCCGGTCGGTCGCCTTCTTCAGCGTCCGGCGCTCCGGCAGATAGACGATGCGGAAGTGGTCCGGCGAATCCCAGTTCATCGCCGTCCCCTGCAGCATCAGCACGCGCTGCTGCTTCAGGAAGTCCAGGACCATCTGCTCGTCGTCCTTGATGTGGATCTTCTTCAGGTCGATCTTCGGGAAGATGTAGAAGGCCGCCTCGGGTTTGACCGCGGAGAGGCCGGGGATGTCGTTGATCGCGTTGTAGATGAACTCCCTCTGCTCGTAGATGCGTCCGCCGGGCAGCAGCAGTTCGTCCACGCTCTGGTAGCCGCCGAGGGCCGTCTGGATGACCTCCTGGCCGGGCACGTTGGAACAGAGCCGCATGGAGGACAGCAGGTTCAGGCCGGTGATGAAGCCCTGGGCGTGTTTCTTGTTGCCGGAGAGCACCATCCAGCCCACCCGGAAGCCCGCGATGCGGTGGGACTTCGAGAGGCCGTTGAAGGTGACGCACATGCGGTCCGGCATCAGGGAGGCGATGGACACGTGCTTCTTGCCGTCCATGACCAGCCGGTCGTAGATCTCATCGGAGAAGATCATCAGGTCAAACTCCCGCGCCAGGTCCGCGATCTGCTTGAGGATGTCCTCCGGATACAGCGCTCCGGTCGGGTTGTTCGGGTTGATGATGACGATGCCGGTGGTCTTCGAGGTGATCTTGGAACGCATGTCGGCGATGTCCGGATACCAGTTCTGCTTTTCGTCGCAGCGGTAGTGGACCGGTTTGCCGCCCGCCAGTTTGATGGACGCGGTCCACAGCGGGTAGTCCGGCATGGGCAGCAGGATCTCGTCGTCGTTGTTGACGAAGCCCTGCATGGCCATGGTGATCAGCTCAGAGGCGCCGTTGCCGGTGTAGATGTCGTCCATCGTCACGTTCGGGATCTGCTTGAGCTGGCAGTACTGCATGATGGCCTTGCGGGCCGAGAAGATGCCCTTGGAGTCCGAATACCCCTGCGCATCCCGGAGGTTGTGGATCATGTCGTGGATGATCTCGTCCGGCGCGTTGAAGCGGAAGGGCGCCGGATTGCCGATGTTCAGTTTGATGATGTCGACGCCGTTGTCCCGCATCCGGTTGGCCTCGTCGAGGACCGGACCGCGGACGTCATAGCAGACGCCGTCCAGTTTTTCCGATTTGCCGAAGTCGCGTTTCTTCTTCGGCGCAACCGCGGGCTGCGCGGGACCGTCGGCCGCAGAAGCGTCCTCTTCCCCGAACAGCCAGTCCGTGGACACGGAGAACTCCTCTGCGATGCGCGCGGCCGTCTTCTTCGACGGGACGTTGCGCCCGTTGACATACTGGGACACCGAGCCCTTGGTCAGGCCCGTGCGGTCTGCGAAGACCTGCTGGCTCCCGCCGCAGTCGCGGTCGATCAGTTGTAAGATCCGTTCCGATGCTGTTGCCATCTCCGGTTCCTCCTGTAATTACTTAAAATCGTATTTCTTAAACTATACTCTTAAACTTTAAACTTTTCAAGAGAAAACGCCGGAAAAGTTTAACCTTTCCCGGCGTTTGAGTTTAAGTTTAAACGATCCAGGGCTTACAGGGTACCGAAGATGCGGTCTCCCGCGTCTCCGAGGCCCGGAACGATGTATGCGTTCTCGTTGAGGCGTTCGTCCAGCGCGGCACAGATGATGTCCACGTCCGGATGCGCCGTCTGCAGCGCCTGCAGACCTTCCGGCGCGGCCACGAGGCCCATGAACTTGATGCTCTTCGGATTGTACTGTTTGATCTGGTTGATCGCGTCCACCGCGGAACCGCCGGTGGCGAGCATCGGATCCAGAACGAAGACGTCTCTCTCCTGGATGTCCGCGGGCAGTTTGCAGTAATAAGGGATCGGCTGATGGGTCTCCGGGTCGCGGTACATGCCGATGTGGCCGACCTTGGCCGAGGGGACCAGCTGCAGGATGCCTTCGACCATGCCGAGGCCGGCGCGCAGGATGGGGACCAGCGCCATCTTCCGCCCCGCCAGTTCATTGGCGTTGCAGGGACCGATGGGGGTCTCGATGAGCTTCGGCTGCAGAGGAAGGTCCCGGGTGGCTTCGTAGCATTCGAGCATGGCGAGCTCCGCGACCAGGGCGCGGAATTCGTTCGTGCCGGTGTTCTTGTCCCGCAGGATGGACAGCTTGTGCTGGATGAGCGGATGGTTGGTAATGGTTACAGTTCCCATAGAGGCGCCTCCTGATGAAGTTTTACTTTAACACTTCTATTATACTCCGGATTCAGTCATTCTCAAGAGCCATCACTTTGTCGATGCGTCTCTGATGACGCCCGCCCTCGAATTCGTTGTCGAGGAACGCGTCTACAAGTTCCAGCGCCAGGCCGGGGCCGACGACACGGCCGCCGAAGCACAGGACGTTGGCGTCGTTGTGGAGGCGGGTGAACTTCGCGCTGAAGGTGTCGGAGCAGCAGGCCGCGCGGATGCCTTTGATCTTGTTGGCCGCCATGGACATGCCGATGCCGGTGCCGCAGACCAGGATCCCCTGTTCCGCTTCTCCCCCGGCGACCGCGTCACAGACGACTTTCGCCACGTCGGAATAGTCGACGGAGTCCGTGCTGAAGCAGCCGAAGTCCTTGTATTCGACGCCCCGTTCTTCCAGGTGCTTCATGACTTCCTGTTTGAGTTCGAATCCGCCGTGGTCACAACCGATAGCAAGCATAGTTTCAGTTCTCCTTTTGTTTCTTTTTTAATTCCCGTTCCGCCTGAGGCGCTCTCAGGTAGACGGGAAGGATCTCCTCTGATCGGACCGGGGCTTCCCCGGCCTCCAGTTTGGCCGCTGCGCAGGCCGCCACCGCCACCGCGTTCTGGTAACGCAGCGCTTCCGGCGCCAGCCGGCAGTCCGGCAGGACGTCTTTCGCGGCTTCAAAGCAGAGTTCGGCGCCGTCGCCGACGAAGAGGACCGGCCTCCCCTGCTCCTTCAGGCGTTCCAGCAGCTCCGGGACGGGCAGGGCCGTGTCTTCCATGAGGCGATGCACCTTCCCCGCTTCCCACCGGAACAGCGCGGTGTACACCTGGTTCCGCCGGGCGTCCATCGCCGGGCAGATGTCGCAGTCCTCCAGCCCGAGGCCCTCGAACAGATACGCCATGGACTCCAGCGTGGAGACGGGCACACAGGTGCTCTCCTCGGAGAACACCAGACCTTTCAGCGCCGCGACGCCGATGCGGACCCCCGTGAAGGACCCGGGCCCCGCGTTGATGGCAAAGCGGTCGATGGAGGACAGCTCCAGCTGCGCGTTGGTCAGCGCGCTGTGCACCATGGGCACCAGGGTCTGGCTGTGGGTCAGCCCGGTGTTCGTGTAGGCGGAGCTTAAGACCTTACCGTCTTCCAGAACGGCCACACTGGCGGGCTTCGCCGTGCAGTCAATCGCCAAAATCTTCATGGATGGTCTCTCCTGTCACGCGGATGAGGCGTTCGTTCTCTCCGCTGCCGCGGAAGAATTCGACGCGGACGGCGTCCTCCGGCAGAGCGTTCTCGATGTTCTCGCTCCACTCGACCGCCAGCACGCAGCCGCTGTCGATGTAGTCGTAAAACCCGGTGGAGTCCAGCTCATCCCAGGTGTTGATGCGGTACATGTCGAAGTGGACCAGCGGAGGTTCTCCGCCGTACTCGTGGACCAGGGCGAAGGTCGGGCTGCTGACGCTCTCCGTGCACTGCAGTCCCCGGGCCAGACCTCTGGTGAAGACGGTCTTCCCGCTGCCCATATCTCCGAAAAAGGCGACGACCGCGCCGGGACGCAGTTCCTTTGCCAGCGCTTCGCCGAGACGTTCGGTGTCCGCCGGACCGTGGCTCTCGTATTCCCGCACCGCGGCCTCCTCCTCTCCTGTGTACCGAGTTTCTTTCGGAAACATTCTATCGGTAATCTTGAAAAAATGCAACACTGCTAATATAATGAATCTACTGTATTTTTGAAGAACCCCTTTTGAGGTGCATATATGGGTAAAGTCAGAGACTATTTGTCTTATTTCGTGAAGGGCACGGACAAACTCCTGCTCTTCCTGTGCCTGCTGGCGTCGGCCTTCGGCATCCTGCTGGTCACCAGCGCCACCTGGCACACGATGAAGGAAGGCGCCTCCCTTCCCCGCGACACGTACACTATGATCGCCGCGGTCGTCCTGGGACTGCTCGTCGCCATGGCCATCTCCCTGGTGGACATCGACATCTGGTGCAGGATGTGGTACATCTGGGCCGCCGTGGGGTTGGCGCTGATGGTGTTCATATTGTTCTTCGGTACCGCGCCGTCGGCCCGGTCCGACGCGCGCACGTGGATCAACCTCGGTGTCATCTATTTCCAGCCGTCCGAGCTGGTCAAAGTCTTCTTCATCACGACCTTCGCGGTCCATCTGGACCACGTCCGGGAGGAACTGAACAAGTTCAAAAACGTCCTCCTGCTGGGCCTGCACGCGCTCATCCCCTTCGTGCTCGTCTCCATCTCCGGCGACGACGGTTCCGCGCTGGTCTTCCTGCTCATCGCCTTCATCATGCTGTTCATCGCCGGTCTGAACTGGCAGTACATCATCGGCGTCATCGTCCTGGCGGCAGCAGCCGTGCCCCTCTTCTGGTTCCGGATGTCGGACTTCCAGAAGCAGCGGTTCATCGTCATCGTGGACCCGGACAAGTACCCGGCCACCGCGTATCAGCAGAACCTCGGTCTCTCCGCCCTCAGCAACGGCGGCTTCCTCGGCAAGGGCCTGTTCAAAGGCCCCTACACGCAGAGCGGCGCCGTCCCCGAGAGCGAGAACGACTTCATCTTCACGGTCATCGGCGAGGAACTGGGCGTCCTCGGCGGCATCCTGGCCATCGCCCTGCTCTGCGCCGTCATCTTCCGGATCGTCCGGGACGCGCAGACTGCCATCATGGGACCCGCCCAGTACATCGGCTTCGGCGTCGCCTCCATGATCGGCATCCAGACTTTCATCAACCTGGCCATGGTCCTGCGGATCGGCCCCGTCATCGGCATCACCCTGCCGTTCTTCAGCGCGGGCGGATCCTCCACCCTCTGCCTGTATGTGGCGATGGGTCTCATCTTCAGTATCTACCGATCTGTCTACAGCCAGACGCAGGAGACGAACTTCCGCCTCATCGGCGTCCGCTCCCCCTTCGACGACACGTTCCACGACAACGCGTCCTACAAAGAGCGGACGAAAGACCGCTCCGAGAGCGCGCACGCCAAACGGGAACTCGAGCCCCAGCGCGGACGCATCGCGAAGCAGACGTCCAAGAAGGACAAGAAGAAAGCGGACCAGCTGAAAGCCGCCCAGATGAAAGCTTCGAAGAAAAAAGCCAAACAGGAAAAGAAACAGGCGAAGAAGAACCCGCCGAGAGAGCGGCAGCACAGCGCCACCTACATGAAACGGCACAAAAACGACAAATAAGAAAAGACCCGCGGTGTCCGCGGGTCTTGTTTTTTATCTGTTTTCCTGCTCCGGGTCGGAGTGCCGGCCGAGGATCGACTTCATCTCCGCGATGGGATGAGGCACGTCTTCCGGGAAGTAGTATTCGATCTTCTTGATCTCTCCCTTCATCGGCGCGTTGCTCTCCCCGTACGGCACGAGGACCATGTCCCCCTTCCGCAGGGAGTTGTCGTTGGTCAGGTAGTAATAGCACCGCCCGAGTTCCTCGATGCGGACCGTGACGTAGATGAGTTCGCCCGCCCGCGCGCCGTGCAGGTACACGCTCGGAGAGACGATGTTGATGAACATGGTGGACAGCTGGAGCCGGTGGCCGATCATCCCCATGAAGCGCGGCCACTCCTCCGGCAGGCAGGTCCGGTTGTAGTGCCACAGATAGTGCTCCTGCGAGCCGTCGTGCCGGTCCACGCGGACGTCGAACCGGGCGGGTTCCTCCGGCGCCGTGTCATCCATGCTGAGGGTGGGCTCGTCCGCGAAGAAGCGGTCCCACAGGTCCAGCCCGATGGACACCTCGTTCATGTTCCGGTATTCGGTCTGCACGTAGGTCTCCGGGGAGAAGCTCCTGCGGTACATCAGTTTCTGTGTGCGGCGGTCCAGCGACATCTCTTCCGTGTACGACTGAGGCCCGAATTCGGTGTCCTCCAGGTCGGTATACGTCATGTAGATGGTCTCGATGAGCCAGGGGTCGATGAACTCCGCCTCCGGCGCCAGCTGGTCGACGAGCAGCAGCAGATCGTCCCAGCCCGGCGGGTAGGCGCCCTGGCCGTCCGAACGGACCTCCTCCCTGCCCTCGTCTTTGTAGACCAGGGACCAGAAGACGTCCTCCGGCTGCTCGGACCGGTAGTGGCGATCCAACCCGCTGAGGTTCAGCCGCGCCAGCCGCATGAGCCATTCCTCGCTGGCGACATACGGTTCGTTCGGTTTGACGGAGAGATCCGGCATGCTGTTGAACAGCCGGGCCTTGTGGTAGACCAGACCGTCCTTCACGGTCACGTCCACCTGGGAATGGACCCCGCCCCGGGTCACGTCGAAAAACATGCGTTCCAGCATGGGACCGCCTCCTTTCTGAGAAGCATTATAGCATAAAAGAAAAAGGGCCGCGAACCCGCAGCCCTTTTGTTCTTTCCGTAGTCGAGATCAGCTGTTGACGACTTTGCCGTTCTCGATGTCGTAGGTGACGCCGTTGAAGACGACTTTGCCGGAGAAGTCGAAGTTGCAATAACCGTTTTCGACATACCAGGTGCCGAGATCGTTCTTCGCGATACCGGTAAAAGTGTTCACGACGTTGCCGTTCTGGACCAGAGCCCATCTTCCGTCGGAAGCTTTGGCGACCGCAGCGCCCGCAGGAACCGTGACGTTGGCGGAAGTAGTGGTTTCCGCAACGGTGGTGGCAGCAGCCGTGGTGGTAGCGGCAGTGGTGGTCTCTTCCGCGACCTCAGAAACAGTGGTGGTCGGCGCGTCGGCCACTTCGGTCTTTTCCTTCTGGCCATAGATGATGCCGAGGACAAGAAGAGCCAGGATGACGATGCCGATGATGATGGCAGATTTGACTTCTTTGCTGAGTCCCTTCATAAATTACACTCCTTTTCCATGCAGGACTGCCCTGTCTGGAGTCCTGTCTTGTGACATTATAAAACAGTCCTATACGAATTTCAATGGCGCGCGCGGGGAAAATTCAAAAAAGACGGCGGTCAGCGGATCATTTTCCCTTTTTGTCCTTCAGAAGGGGTTTGATCGCCTTGTAGAGCTCGCTGGCTTTCTTGTTGTCCTGGCTCGGGAACTCCCGGACCAGCGCGTTGTTGATGCCCTGTTTCGTCTTGTACTTCAGGATGACGCGGACCACTTTGTCCGCGGTGGTCGGATCCCCGACGAGGGCCCGCACTTCACGGGTCAGCTGATCGGCGACCTTGTCCTCGTCCCGGCCGGCGAGGTCGGAGACGAGCGCCACGTTGATGCCGCGGTCCTTCCAGAAGACGACCGCGCTCTTGAAGCCCTTGTCCTGAGAGACGATGAAATAGTCGTTCTTCGGGGCCATGGCGATGAGATAACCCAGATAAGACACCAGCTGGAAGTCCAGAGCGTTGGCCTTCCCGGTCTTCACCTCGGTCAGGTTGAAGTGCGCCTTGCAGGCGTTGATCTTGCGATGCATGCTGAACGTCAGCGTGTTGGCGTTCTCGCTGTAGAACAGATAGACGACGTCTTCGTTCGTCAGGTTCTCGATCCCCTTGAGACCGGCCAGCTTGACGTTTTCATAGTCGATGAGATAGGTTTTCAGTGATGGTTCCTCCTTACAGGCGGCTCCCGTGGTTCGTGCCGGAGCCCCCTCTTTCTAAACAGACCTCTTTGATAGTATAAGGGCCGGGACCGCTTTTTTCAACAAAAGAAGGGCGTTTTCCCATAATAATCGCGCGCAACGTATTGCAATCCATCGCAAATCCGCTATACTGAAACTACATTCCAGCAAAGAGAGGTCACACTTATGGCACTGTTCAACAAGCTGCTCCGCGCCGAGGACGCGGCACCCGGATCTTCCCGGGAGGAAGCGCTCCAGAAGCTCATCGCCGAAGGAAACGAATACATGCGTCAGCACAGGGACGAGAACTACGCGGTCCTGATGCTGAAGGAAGCCGAGATCGAGGAGCAGTGCAAAAAACTGCACGGGTACTTCTACAAGGAGCCCGACGTCCAGCTGCTGCTGACGGAGGCCGCGCAGAAGTATCAGAGAGAGGAAGGCACCCGCTACTCCGTCGACAAGCAGGGCAACCGGCTCCTCAACTACCACGGCGACTGAACCGAAAACAAAAGACCTTCGAGACGCTCGAAGGTCTTTTTCTTATTTACAGGACCATGTGCTTCGGGATGCCGCCGGCCGTGTGCTTGGACAGGGAGCCCAGCACCAGCGGATGGCAGTACTCGCGGAACTCGTTGGATACGTAGGTGCCGTTGCGGATGATCCACTCGTCCGGCACTTTCTTCTCCACGTTCGCGATGTCGTGGATGTCGTGGATGCCGTAGTCCGCCACATAGGGCGCGCGCTTGAGCACTTCGATGGTGATCATCTTGCCGGTCTCGCCGTTCATGACGGCCTCGCAGCCGACATAGCCGACGTTGTAGGCTTCGTCGATGTCCACGCGGGAGGCCAGATGGGTGGCGCAGCGCTGCAGGATGGAGAACTCGATGGTACGGGTCTTGTAGCCGACGTTCTCCGCGATCATGTTCGTCAGGACCTTGCCGGCGCCGGACAGCTGCCGGTGACCGAACGCGTCGACGAAGGCGGCGTCGTTTCCGAGTTCACAGACCAGAGTGCCGTCAGGCAGCTTGACGCCCTCCGACACGGCGATGACCACCGATTTCTTGATGGTGGTAAAGTCCTTGACCTTCTGGATGAAGGCGTCCGGATCCAGCGGGACTTCCGGCAGATAGATGAGGTCCGGGCCGTTGCAGTCTTCCTGGCGGGAAAGAGCGGTAGAACCGACGAGCCAGCCTGCGTTGCGTCCCATGATCTCCAGGATGGTAACATTTTTCTTCTTATAGCTGAAAGCCATGGCGTCCTGAATGACTTCCTTGGTGGAGGTGGCGATGTATTTGGCTGCGCTGCCGAAGCCCGGCGTATGATCCGTGATCGCAAGGTCATTGTCGATGGTCTTCGGGCAGCCGACGAACCGCTGTTTTGCACCGGTCAGCAGGGCGTAGTCGGAGAGTTTTTTGATGGTATCCATCGAATCGTTGCCGCCGATGTAGATGAAGATCTCAATATTCAGCTTGTCCAGAAGAGAGAAGATCTTCTTATAAAGTTCCTGATCTTCGTGGATCCCCGGCAGCTTAAAGCGGCAGGAACCGAGGAAGCAGGAAGGCGTTTTTTTCAGAAGTTCCAGATCCAGCTCGTTTTTGATGTAGTCCGACAGATCGACATACTGCTCATCCAGAAAGCCGAGGATGCCGTACCGCATACCGTATACCTTGTTGTAGCCTCTTTCCATTGCCGTCTTGAATACGCCTGCCAGGCTGGCGTTGATGACAGCCGTGGGTCCGCCGGACTGACCGACGATCACGTTACCCTTCATGAAATATCCTCCTTATTCTATGCAGGCCGCCGGAGAGAACCGCGCCAGCCGTCAAAGGAGACGGCGCATGAACTGCGTCGGACACGATCCGACCGGAAGCATTCGCAAAATCCGCTCTATTATATCACACAGTGGTAAAAACGCTATCGTTTTTTCTCTTTTGTGGAAAGAGAGGATCACAGATAAAGGATGTTTTCCGATGCAGGTTTTTTATAGGATTGTCTCTGTGTTATACTAAATAATAAAGGGCTGACTTGTCGGGCGTTATATGTTCCGGCGGGGAAGGATGCCGCAAAAGGAAGGAAGATTTGCGGTTTTTACCGTGCCCTTGGCTTTTGCGATGCCGGGGAAAGGATGCATAAAGCGTAAGGAGCATGGAGACGTTTGAAAAGCGCGATATCCGTCGTGAAGGGATAAGAAGACGGGTTGCTCTGTCTTGTGCGGACAGGCTTTTGTTGGACACGCGTATCCGGAAAAACGCGGCTTCTCTCCTTCTGTCCCGCGGAGCGAATCTGGTGATGAGCTATGTGACGATGGGAACAGAGCCTTCGCTCCGTCCGTTGGAGAGGCTGTGCCCGGATGTAGCATTCTGCTATCCCCGCTGTGTGGATGAGAAGGATATGATAGCTCTGCTGCCGGGTCCGGGCGGATGGGGAAAAGATATATACGGGATCGAGGCGCCTTTGCCGGAAGAGGCGATTTTAGTGGATCCGGACAGGATCGACCTGGTTTTCGTTCCCTGCACGGCGTTCGATATTTCCGGAGGCCGTGTAGGCATGGGGAAAGGGTATTACGATCGGTTCCTTGCCGGATGTCCCAGCGCTTATAGAGTCCTGACGGCCTATTCCTGTCAACGTTTTGACCGCGTGCCGAGGGAGGAATGCGATATTCCGATGGATGTGCTGGTGACGTAAGAGGGGATCCTGTTTCCTGAGGTGCGATGAAAAGCGGCGGATGCCTTTTCGACATTCGCCGCCGGATGGATCAAAACGATAAGTTTTATTTCAGGAAGCCGTTGACGATCTGTTCTTCGGCTTCTTTTTCCGTTAGACCCAGGGTCATCAGCTTGATGAGCTGTTCGCCTGCGATCTTGCCGATGGCAGCTTCGTGGATCAGGCTGGCATCAACGTTGTTGGCGGTGAGCTGCGGGCTTGCGAGGACGCTTGCGTGGTCCATGATGATCGCGTCGCATTCGGTATGCCCCGCGCACTCGGCGTTGCCGTTTAAAAGGGAAGTAAAGTGCTGTCGGGACGTATCTTTGGCAACGGATCGGCTGATGATGTTGCAGCTACAGTGCTTTCCGTTCAGATCGGCGGTAAATTCGGTGCTGGCAGTCTGGTCTCCGGTAGTCATGATCTTTTCGTGTA
>JAGACE010000148.1 GCA_017614275.1 Clostridia bacterium
CTTCATTTACGTACCAAATCGTCGAAAAGACATGGTTGGTACGTAGTTTCACAGCAAAAGAAGCAGAGGATTACGTACCAAACAGCCTAAAAAGTAGAAATGGTACGTAAAAAAGCTCCCGAAATGGCCGAAAACTACGTACCAAACAGCTCAAAACGCAGAAATGGTACGTAATAATGCTCCTAAAAGGGCCGAAAACTACGTACCAAACAACTCAAAATGCTGAACTGGTACGTAATGTTCCCTGTACCCCGTTCTTGCAACCCAAAAGCGCTCCAGCTTGACTCCGTCGAAGGACCGCGGCACCTGTGACAAGTATCAAAAAAGACACCCCTCGAGGGTGTCTTTTTTTCTTATTCTGCTTTGATGATCCCGAAGTTTTCCGGGGAGTGCTCCACTTCGCGGGACCAGACGCGGTAGAGTGCGCGGCGTGTGTCGGCGTTCTCCAAGTCCTCCGGGGACAGGGCCGCCAGCAGCAGGCGCATCATGTGGAAGCCGCGCAGCAGCAGGCGGAAGACGCCGGTCATGGAGCCTTCGAAGTAGCCGTCGATGTAATAGCGGAAGACGAGGTAGACGAGGAACCGGATGAGTTCCTGCTCCACGACAGAGCCCTCGGTGATGACGTCCAGGAGGTCTTCCGAGGGGAAGCCCGTGTCCATCGCCCGCTTGACTGGGTCGTACACGGCGGACCAGCGCTCGTCCAGCAGTTCCATGCGGTCGATGCGCTCCACGAGGTCCGTGTGGCTCTCGTCCAGCGGCGAGTAGCCGTATTCGGACGACAGGGAGAACAGGATCGCGTAGCGCTCGCTGACCGGGAGCTTCGTGTCCTGGAGCATCGCCAGCACCTGGTTGCGCTCGTCCAGCAGGTCGAGCAGTTTCCCCCAGGACTCCGTGTCCAGCTTCTCCTCTTCCGGCGCGCAGTAGCGGTCGAGCGCCGGGACGCCGGTGGGTTCCTCGCGGATGACGTAGTCCACAGGCTTGTCCAGGTCCTCAAAGATCAGGCGATTGGCCTCCGGGCACGCCAGGGCCACGTCGATCTGATGGTAGTTCCCGACGACCGCGTCGCCCCGGGGGAATTCCCGGCAGGTTCGCGGCAGCTTGTCGTGCCCCAGCGCGATGTACATGTCGCAGAGGTCTTTGTCGTTCAGGAAGGGGCAGCGGCGATCTTCCGTCAGCGGGAAGGACCACTCCTCGTGGGTCCCGTCTTCGTCTTCCACGACTTCCGTATGGATGCAGCCGCGGATGCGGTCCCCGAACGGGCCCTGCACCGTCTGATAGCGGTAATAGGACTCCTCGTCGACATCGATCTCCCACCGGGCACAGCAGGAGTCTTCGCACGTGCCCTCCGTGCAGGCGAATCGCTCATAGTATTTCGGATATTCCATTCTCATGCAGGCGTACCTCCGCCGTTAGAATCACTGCGCCTATTCTACACCACCGCTTGCCCCCTGACAAGCGACAGAGTATAATGGGAGCCTGAAGGAGGTGGCACCATGCCCGAAGGCACATTTTCCAACAGCTATTCCCGGCTCGGCCCCACGGCGCTCGGCACCCGGGGAAAAGTCCAGCTGGCGCTGGCCATCCTCTGCAATCTGGCCATCGTCATCATGGAGTGCATCGCCTTCCGCCTCCTGTGGGTCGACTGCCCGAGCCTGAAGGCCCTCTCCATCTTCTACACCAACTGGAGCAACCTCTTCGCCCTCGTGTTCTCGGCCCTGTTCGTCCTGCTCGGCGTGCCGGCTCTGTTCCGCGACGGGCGGATGCCCCACTGGCTCAAGGTCTGGCGGCTCGTCGTCACCCTGCAGCTCTACGTCACCTGGCTCGTCGTGTTCGTCGGCTTCGTTTCCATGCTGCCGACCGGGGCTGTCTCCTTCGCGGCGATGTACGGGCGGTCCATGTTCGTCATGCACCTGCTCGCGCCGATCGTCAGCCTGGTCTCCTTCCTCTTCCTGGAAGGCACCCCGCGGCTGACCTGGGGAGACGCGTTCAAAGCCATCATCCCCACGCTGATCTACACGGCCATCCTGGTCCCGCTGAACTTCAAGGGGATCGTCGACGGCCCCTACGACTTCCTGCGGGTCCGCCAGAACCCGACCTGGCTCAACTTCGTGTACGCGGTCACTCTGCTGCCCGGCGACTACCTGGTCGCCGTCGTCGGCAAGTTCCTCAACGACGTCATCGCCTGCCGGATCGCCGGTATTGATCGCGAAAGATAAACACCGGAGGAAAGCTCCGGATCGGGGTCTGGGGGCAGCCCGGTGCAGCGGAACGCTGCGGGGCGCGCGGTTCGGGATGGCAGGCCCCGGGACGGACGCTTTTCCCGGTGTCCCAGTCCCGGAACTTTTTCATTGAAAGGACTTGTTTTATGAAACCTGCCACCTATTCCTATGTCCCCGTGCCGACACGGGAGAGCCGCTTCGCGGTGGACGCCGAGGGCGTCGTGACCGTCGAGGCGCCGGCAAAGCTGCTGCGCAAGGCCCGGCGGGTCCCGCTGGACAAGGCCGGCAGTTTCCTCTGGATGCAGATGGACGGGCAGAACACCGTGGAGGACCTCATCCGGGCCTTCCACCGGGAGTTCCCGAAGGTGAAAGACCCGCAGCCCAAGGTCCTGCAGTTCCTGTCCTCCCTTCGGAGGGACGGCCTCGTGGAATACAAAAAACCATAAATGAAAAACGGCCACCCGTCAGGGTGGCCGTTCGTTTTATTTCGTCAGATTCATGAAGATCTCCGGGTCGTTCTTCTGCTGGACGCGCAGCCAGTAGCCCGCGATCAGCGAGGAGAGCATCGTCGTCAGGATCAGAACGGTGAAGAACTCCAGGGAGATGATCTCATAGGAGTACGCCACGGTGGCCAGGACGATGCCGGGGCCGCCCCGGGCATTCATGGTGACCGCGAAGTTCACCTTGGACGCGCGGTTCAGGTCCGTGAACTGGACCATCAGCAGCGTGCCGACCGCCTCCAGCGTGAAGGCGATGGCGAAGAACGCGAGGAACCGCAGCCAGGAGAAGTCGTTGAGCAGGTTCAGCTGGATGCCGACCAGAGCGAAATAGATGGGGATGAAGAACGAGAACGCGAAGTTCCCGAGGTTGTCCATGAGCCCCTGGACGTGATCGTCCACACCGGCGATGGCCTTGACCACATAGCCGGTCAGGAAGGCCGCGTACATGATGTTGATGCCGACCGTGTACAGCCCCGCGCACACCAGGAGCAGGATGACAAAGCTGACGGAATAGAAGTTGATCGGCTTCAAGTTCACTTTGATGGCGGTCGCGTGGTCCGACACCAGTTTGACCACCACGAACAGACCGAGCGTGATGGCGACCACCACGACCATCTCCCAGAACCGGACCTCGCCGGTGGTGGCGATGCGCGTGGCGGCGTTCAGCAGGATCCACAGCAGGAGGTCCTGCAGAGTGGAGGCCGTCAGCACGGTGTTGGAGAAGCGGGTGTTCATGATCCCCATGTCAAAGAAGATCTTGGAGATGACCGGGATGGACGTGATGGCCACGCCGATGGTGAACACCAGCGCGAAGGAGACCTCGTTGCCGATGCTCCCGATGAAGGCGTCTTGGAACACTTTGATGAACGGGACGGCGCCCGCCATCGGCAGCACCGTGGCGCCGAGGAACAGGAAGGTGATCAGCCGGCTGTTCTTCCGGTCCACCTCTATTTTCGTGTTGTATCCCGACAGGAACATGAGGAAGATGAGGCCCAGCTGGTAGAAGATGTTGAGCACCTTCCCCTCTTCCGGGTAGGCCGCGAACACGGCGTTCATCGCCCCCGGGAAGAAGTGCGCCAGGAAGGTCCCGCCGAAGAGCAGGCCTCCGAGGATCTCGCCCACCACCCGCGGCGCCTTCAGCCGCTCGAACAGGGTGCCGAGCAGGTAGGCGCCCGCCAGCAGCAGCGCCAGGGCCACGAGCGTCATGATGATCTCATGTTCTGCCAAGGTCGGTAAATGCATAGTGTGTGGTTCTCCTTACAATGGTTTTTCCAGCAGGACGTACCGGGCCGTGTGGGTGGTCAGTTCCCGGAAGAACACGCCGGAGGTGTTCCCCTCATGGATGAGCGCGGCGATGGACCCCGCTCCCTTCTTCTGACCGATCTCCCGGATGGTCTGCGCGAACGCGCCGCCGAGCCCGAGGTGCCTGCGGTCGACGCCGATGTACAAGATGACGTATTCTTTGCAGTCCCGGCGGATCTTTAAGATGGCGGGCAGGTCTCTCAGGGAGATATCCCCGTCCACCAGTCTCCCGTAGTTCGGGAGGCAGACGAAGAAGCCCGCCAGTTCATCGTCCTTGTAGCCCAGCAGGACGCAGTCGTAGTCGATCACATACTTCAGGGAGCCGTAGAGGGCCAGGAACTGTTCTTCCGAGATGAACTTGAAGGCCGGGAAGCCGGAGTACAGGCGGATCAGCATGCGGTAGATCTCCCGCAAGGCGCCGTCGAACCCGGCCCGGGTCAGGGGACGGATCTCGTAGCCCCTGTCCAGCGCGCGTTGCAGCCGGCGCTCCCACTTTTCCGAGGGGTCGTCCGCCGTCGGGCTGCGCAGATAATTCGAGTAATAGCGTTCCGACACCGTGAAGCCGCAGGCCTCCCAGAAGCCGGGGTAGTACGGCAGGTTGTCGGGCTCCGCGGTGAAGTGCTCGCCGAAGTTCTCGACCTTGAACCGGTAGCCGATCCAGAAGGAGGCGTTCAGCGGACCGACGAGTTTCTCCTTCCCCTCGGCCCGGGCCTGCGCCTCCGCCGCTTCCAGCAGGGCGCGGCAGACCGAAAGGTCCTCCACACACTCGAAGAAGCCCACATAGGCCGCGGGGTCGTCGTCATAGCAGGTCAGGACACAGCGTCCTTTCGGAGTGTCCTCGTCCGTCGCCAGGAAGGCGCGGACGGTGAACTCGCCGGACAGCGGATGGGTCCCGTTCAGGATGGCCCGCTCCGCCTTCGTGTCCTGGGTCCGGTGCTCCCGGTCGTACAGGGTCTTCGGCAGGGCGAGGAAGGCTTTGTCGAACGCCGCCCGGTCGGGGGCGGAACTGCGTTCCAGGATGGTCAGGCTCATGCGTCGTCCCCTCCCGTTTCACCGTCCTTCGGCAGGCGGACGGTCCCACTGTCCGCGTCGATGACGACGCGGTCGCCGGTCCGGATGAGGCGGGTGGCGTCCCTGACGCCGACGACCGCCGGCTTGCCGAGTTCGCGGGTGATGATGGCGGTATGGCTCAGCAGGGAGCCCTTTTCCGCGACGATGCCGGCCGCGTTCTGGATGAGGAACACCCAGCCCGGGTCCGTGCTGTGGGTGACCAGGATCTTCCCCGTCGTGTCCATCGACAGGGCGGGCTGTTCGACGACCAGCGCCTCGCCGACCGCCGTCCCGTGGGAGACCCCGGTGCCGGTCAGCAGCCCCGGCGACGCCGGGCGGTCCGTCTTCAGGCCGTGGGTCTGTTTCTGGTGGATCCGGCCGTCATAGACGAGCCGGGTATAGGCGGGCAGTTTCGCGAACTGCTCGTACTGTTCTTTTCGTTCGGCGACCCGCCGGCGGAAGTCCGCGCCCTCCTTCCGGTCCCAGGAGGCGTAGGTCTCCAGTTCCGGGATGTAGAGGTAGAAGACGTCCAGCGGATCGTCCAGCAGGTCCATGTCGTACAGCGCGTTCCCGATCTCCGTGAAGATGGTCCGCACGAAGCCGTACAGGCGGGTCCGGTTCAGCCGGGAGGTCTCCCGGTTGCGGATGCCGACGCGGGCGCGGCGCACGAAGGGATCCAGCGTGCGGCCGGGCGCGTCCGGAGTGCGAGCCTCCTCCGCTGTCTGCTCCGGCTGTTCGTTCAGCCGGCTGACATAGAGGTCCACGAGGTCCGGGTCCGTCCGGTAGGTGCGGGTCTCCAGCTTCAGTTCGCCGAGACAGCGGTCGCCGTACTCCTTCAGGAAGGCGTCCTTCTGCTCCCGGTAGGCGGCGCTGTCCGTCCCCTGTTCCCGCGCGGTCTTTGCCAGAGCGTTCATCGCCCGGGCGGGCTCCATGCTCGCGAGGTTCGTCAGGTTCGACAGCTGCTCCCGGTTCCGTTTGCCGGACAGGGCCGTGAACAGGAAGGCGTACATATCGTTCATCAGCGTGATGTCCCAGCGGGGGATCACGTCGTTCTTGAGTCCGTGGTACTTGGTCAGCAGGCCGCGCACCTTCTCCGCGCCCTCCGCGCGGGAGAGCCGCTCCAGATCCTCCGCGAGGCCCTTCGCGTAGTCGTCATAGAACGCCGAGAGCTTCTCCATCTCCTTCGGGGTGGTCTGCAGGCTGCGCAGCACGGTCCGGAGCATGGTCGCCTTCGTCCGCAGTCCGACGGAGAAGTCGGTGTCGACGGTCTTGTTCGTCACCCCGAGCATCTCCTGCCAGATGGCGATGAACCGGTCGGAGAACGGCAGCAGCCGCAGGACGTCGTACCAGGAGGTGATCCGGTAGTACACCCGTCCGTTGGCCATGGCCACCATGTCCCGGAGGGACGATTCCAGCCGGTTGACCACCGGGTCGTTTTCGGTGGCGCGGACGAGCAGGGCGCGGAAGATCTCGTAATAGATCTCCTTGGCAAAGCTCTGCGACAGGGGCAGCGTCAGGTCCGGATAGCTCTCCACGATGTTGGAGCTGTCCAGGACGATGGGCGGTTTGCCCGACAGCGTGGTGATGGGCCTCGCCTGCAGGAGATAGACGTCGGTCCCGCAGACCGCGTACTCGATGTCCATCGGACGGCCGTACAGGTCCTCCACCCGCTGGACGAGATCCCACAGCTTCTTCAGCAGGGCGGTGTCCAGCGTCGGCGAATCGCCCTGGGTCTCATAATAGTACAGCTCGTCGTCTTTGTTGTAATAGTAGGTGGTGGTGTCGGCGCGGTCCTCGACGACCGCGTCGCCGAGCCCCTCCCCCACGACCAGGACGATCTCGTTGAGGATCCCGACCGGGTTCGCGGAAAAGGCGACGCCCGCCAGATCCGGGTGGAGCATCTCCTGGACCAGGACCGGCGCGGTCGCGGTCTCCCGCTCCGAGGGCAGGGCGCCGGACAGTCCCTGCGCCTTCGACTCCAGCGCCTCCTTGTAGGCGCGGATGGTCTCCTTGCGGTAACTCTCCCGGACGCGGGCCACCGCGGCCGGGACCTCGTCCCGCGGCACGTTCAGGAACGTGTCGAACTGCCCCGCGAAGGAGGAGTCCCCGGTGTCCTCGCCCTCAAAGGTCGAGCGCACCGCGAAGGTCTCCGCCGCGGAGAACGAAAGGTCCGGTAAGGCGTCGCCCTTCACGATGGTGAAGGGCGGCACCGGGAACCCGTTCTGTTGTAATAGGGTCAGATTCTCTGCTTTCAAACGATGTTCCTCTTTCTCTTGTTACCAGCCGATGTAGCCGAAGATCAGGAACAGGACGATGGTCAGGATCATCGTGCTCTCCTGAAGGTACATGTAGGTCTCCACCTTGGAGACGATGGTCCACTTCTCCGGGTCCTTCTTGAACTGCAGGAACTTCCAGCTCATCCAGAGCACGAGTGCGAGCAGCAGGAAGACGGAGAGTTTGCTCAGGTTCCAGACCAGGATGAAGTTCGTGACGATGTCGATCCAGGTCACGAGGAGCACGAAGTTGATCGCCTTTTTATACCCGAAGAGCTTCGAGTAGGTGACGTAGTCCGTCTCGTCTTTCGGCGCGCGGATCTTCCGGGAGACCTCCCAGATGAGCGCCGGGAAGTACAGCGTGAAGACCGCCAGGAAGTTCGTCAGGGTCACCCATTTCAGGCCGTAGACCATGACGACGTACGACAGCGTGTACAGGTTCATGACGATCTGCACCGGGTTGTGCGTGAACAGCGCCATGGGCAGGTTGGGCTGGATCTTGTGCTTCTGGAAGAACCAGACCGCCATCAGGGAGCCGTAGGTGTACAGGAACAGGCAGAACCAGCGGTTCGGCATGAAGATGAGGTTCAGGATGAGGGGGATGGCGATCAGCGGCACGCAGAACCACTGCAGTTCCTTCCGGGAGATGCGCCCGGTCGGGAGGTGCCGGTCCGGGAACAGGACCTTGTCGGTCTCCTCGTCCTTCAGGTCGTCCGCGATCCGCAGCCACCACAGGAAGCAGAACAGGGTGAACGCACCCAGCAGCTCCCGCCAGCCGAGGACCGGCCGGATGGTGGTCCAGGTGACGCCCTGGTTCAGGATAACGATGAAATACAGTTCGAACCACATGATGGCGCCGACCGCGAACCGCGAAAGATACGGGTAGCGGTCTTTGTTGTAATCATGCAGGCGTTTGAGATGTTCCATTAGTGTTTGTTCCTTCCTATCGGTTCGCCCATGCGCACATGGACTTCGTTGTCTTCCGCTCCGGCGGACCGGAAGCGGTCGTCTATTTCGAGCTCCGGTCCGGTCAGCAGCACGATCGTGGAGCCGCCGAACTCGAAGTACCCTTTTTCCGTGAATGCCTCGAAGCGGTCGTCCGGGAGCGGATGGTCCACGATGTGGCCCACCAGCATGGCCCCCACTTCGATCATGGTCAGTTCGCCGAACTGTTCCGTGTCCAGCACGGTGACCCTCCGCTTGTTGCGGGAGTAGACCCGGTACTCTTCCGAGATGGGCCGCACCGTGTGCAGCGCCCCGGGCAGGTCCCGCCGGGCAAGCACTTTTCCGCGGTCCGGGAAGAGATAGCGGTGGTAGTCGGTCAGTCCCAGCCGGAAGAGCAGGCAGTGGCCGCCCTCATACCGGTCGGAGACCGGACCGCCGGTCAGTTCCTCCAGCGAATAGGTCGTCTCCTTGACGGCCACGCGGAGGCCTTCTCTGATCGGGCAGACGGACAGCGACGCGTCCGCCACCGCGGGGAGTTCGCCGGGCCCCGCCAGGCGTCCCGCCCGGGCCAGGTCCGCGAAGTAGTCCTCGTAGTCCCGCTTCCGGGTGAAGAAGTCGTTGAACGACGCGAAGTCGTCCACGGCCCAGCCGCTGCCGTAGCCCCCGTCAGTCAGGTCGATCCCGTAGGTGTCCACGAAGGGAGCGATCCTCTTTTTCGAGCGCCCGGATCGCTGGGAGACGGCCCTGCACTTTGAGAACCAGGGCGCCGCGGCCACATATTTCAGAAGGAGCCGGCCCGCCGGGTTCCCGTAGAGGAACCGCAGGACGTCTCCGCCGTATTCCTGCGCCATCTTACAGCACCAGGAGCAGCACCGCGAGCACGATGGCCAGCACGCCGAAGACGGCATACCAGACGCCGCCGGGTTTTTTGACTCGGATGTTCAGGACATACAGGATGCCCATGACAGCCAGGACGGCCGCCGTGACCGCCGGCGCCGCTGCAGCGGCCGCCTTCGAGACGATGATCCAGGCCAGCGGCAGGACCAGCGCCATGTAGGTGACGGGCACGCCGGCGAAGTATTTGGTGTCTCCGTCGGTGGTGATGTCGAACCAGCACAGACGGGTGATGCCGGCGAGGATGTAGAGGATCGCGAGCACGACGGCCCACGGAGAGGTGGTCAGAGTCAGCAGGAAGACCGCCGGGAACACCACGAAGGACACGGTGTCGGCGAAGGAGTCCAGCTGGATGCCGAAGGCCTTCTCCACGTCGGTCCGCTTGAACATGCGGGCCACCCGGCCGTCGAACAGGTCGCACAGGCCGGAGACGAGGAACAGGAGCATGGCGATGCGGGGGTTGCCGGACAGGGCGAAGTACATCGCCACGACAGCCGCGGTGATGCCGAGCCAGGTGACACAGTTGGCCAGGTTCCACACGCCGATCAGCGGGCTCTTCCGGTTGGTTTTGGTTTCGTTCATGTCAGCCTCCTAATGGGTCAGAAGTTTTTGCGGATCCCGGTCTTGAACATGGCCAGGTTCGCCAGGAAGTGGATGACACCGCCGAAGGCGATGTACCCGAAGTATTTCAGGATGCTCATCGGGGTCAGGAAGAACAGCACCAGCATGACGCCGAACATGGAGTCGATCATGTCGATGACGAAGAACACCTTCCCGACGAGCCCTTTTTCCGTTTTTCCGGGGCGGATCTCAAAGCGGCGCTTGGCGAAGCTGTTCGGCAGCTCCATCAGCGCGTAGGCGAAGCCGAACAGGCCGCCCGCCAGGGCGTTGAACCCCGCCCTGTTCTCGTGCCGGACATAGAGGTCCGACCGTTTGCTCTGGCCGGTGACCTTCAGGACGAGGCCCCAGAGCACCTGGGACAGCAGGGTGCCGACAGTCATGCCGGCAAAGCCCGCGAAGGTCTTGTTGTCTCCGAAGATCCTCTGACCGTCCGACCAGGTGCGCCCGCCGTCGATGGGCCGGCGGAGTTTTTTGTAAACGGACGTCTTGACGAAGAGCATGTTGAAGACCCCGCCGAACAGGGTGGGGCACATCGTCACGAACATCCGTCCGATCAGCCGAAGAAAGCGCGACACAGAAGTACCCCCTCAAAGCCAAAGAAGACAAAGCCCCACACCAGGACCGCAGCAGCGCCGAGATCCTTGGCCCTGCGGATCGACTCGTGGAGATCGGTGGTCAGATAGTTGGCGATGTGTTCGATCGCCGTGTTGGTGAATTCCGCCGAAACTGCGCCGATGGCGCAGATAAAGAAGGCGAGGTGCTCCATCGGACGGATCCCGATGATCAGATTGACCACGAACAGGACGACGATGATGCACAGATACGTCATGAAATTCCGCTCGGTGCGGAACCCGTAAAAGAGTCCGCGGAACGCGTAGCGGACACTGTCGATGAGTGATTTGGTTCGGATCGGGCTCTCCGGGACGTTCTTCCCGGGGTCGGTGCGATACTCCATAGCAGTTGGGTCTCCCTTAGATAAGATAGTGGTCTGGATTTCAGACAGACTTCAGAAATGATACTTAGTCTATCTTAAATTATTCTTTACTGTAATGTATGGATAATCTTTTAAATATGTGGAACCGCCGTCGTTTTCAATAAGTTTTATACAATTTATTTGCGCTCTACCTATTGACTTTCCACCCACAATTCTTATAATAGAACTACAAGAAAAAACCAAAAGGAGTTACCCATCATGTCGAAAGCACTCGTCATCAATTCTGACAACTATCAGGAAGCCGTCGTGAACGCCGGCAAACCCGTCATCCTGGACTTCTGGGCCACCTGGTGCCCCCACTGCAAACGCATCGCGCCCTCCTATGACAAGGTCGCGGAAGAATATGAAGGCAAACTGGTCGTCGGCAAAGTCGACGCCGATGAAGCCCCTGCCATCGCGCAGCAGTACAAAGTCGAATACCTGCCCACTTTCGTCCTTCTGGACGCCGAGGGCAACGAGCTCGACCGCATCACCTCCCCCGCCAACAAGGCGGCCATCGACGAGTTCATCGCCAGGAACGTTGCCTTATGAGTCGGGAACTGTATGACGTCGTCATCCTCGGCGGCGGCCCCGCGGGCTACGCGTCCGCGCTGTACTGCGCCCGCGCCGGTCTGAAGACCATCGTGCTGGAGCACCTGTCCGCCGGCGGTCAGATGACGCTGACCGAGATCATCGAGAATTACCCCGGGTTCCACGAAGGGATCGACGGCTTCACGCTGGGCGATCAGATGCAGCAGCAGGCCGAGAAGTTCGGCGCCGAGTCCGAACTGACCGCGGTCACCTCGGTAGAGCTGACCGGCGACATCAAAGTCGTCCACACCTCGGATGCCGGAGATTTCGAGACCCGCTGCGTGGTCATCGCCACGGGCGCCAACGCCCGTCAGCTGGGCCTGCCGAACGAGGCCGCTCTGGCCGACCGCGGCATCCACTACTGCGCCGCCTGTGACGGCATGCGCTTCAAGGGCAAGACCGTCGCGCTGGTCGGCGGCGGAAACACCGCCCTGGAGGACGCCCTCCTGCTCG
This sequence comes from Clostridia bacterium, assembly GCA_017614275.1. Lineage (GTDB taxonomy): Bacteria > Bacillota > Clostridia > Oscillospirales > Acutalibacteraceae > RUG420. Next base: position 11,822 of record JAGACE010000148.1, read on the forward strand.
CCCGTCTGTGCGAGAAAGTCTACCTCATCCACCGCCGGGATCAGTACCGCGCGGAGAAGTTCTACGCCGACGCCGTGGCCGAGGCGGAGAACATCGAGCCGGTCCTCTGCAGCGTCGTGGAGGACGTGGACGTCGAAGGCGGGTTCCGCGGCGTCACCGTCCGGAACGTCCAGACCGACGAGACCCGCTTCCTGGAAGCGGCCGCCCTCTTCGTGTCGGTCGGCCGGGTCCCGAACACCGGGTTCCTGGACGGAGCCGTGTCCGTGGACGGCGCCGGCTACATCGAAGCCGACGAGACCACCCGCACCTCCGTGCCCGGCGTCTTCGCGGTCGGAGACATCCGCACCAAACCGATGCGTCAGGTCGTTACGGCCGCCGCAGACGGAGCCGTCTCCTCCATGTTCGCCCAGCAGTACATCGAGGAACTGAAAGCGAAATAAGCACATGAAAAAGACCGGACGGCTGTCCGGTCTTTTTTGATCGATTTTAATAGTTCGTGATGTCCCGGTTGGGCTGCAGCAGGGTGCAGAGGAGGTCGAAGCTCTCCTTCTTGAAGTCGAAGCTCCCGTTCGTCTGGGTCCAGCGGATGTCCAGGCCGACCGCGCAGATGTACACGCCCTTGACGATCAGGAAGGGGTCGGACATGTTCTTGATCTCCCCCATGCGCTGCATCTTCCGGACCAGAGAGATGAAGATCTTCACGGACTCCGGCTGTTCGTTCGGGTCCTCCGAGAAGAATTTGATCTGGGAGACGTTCTGCATGGAGATGGTGGCCACCAGCTTCGGACCGAAGTCGATGTGCCGCTCGATGTCGATCTTCAGAAGCTCCCAGAACTGCTCCAGGGGCGAGTCGAATTCCAGCATGATCTCCGGCAGCCGGCGGTGCTTTTCCTCGTCATCCGTGAAGTAGGTCTCACCGAATACCTCGTCCCGGTTGCGGAAATACAGATAAAATGTGTTTTTTGAAATGCCGGCCTCTTCGCAGATCTCCCGGACGGTCACGTTTTGAGGACCGTTCTCTTTCGCGAGTTTGACAGAGGCCAAGATAATATTGCGTCTGGTCGTCTCCGGTTTGCCCATTTCCCAAAACCTCCCAACTAAAACAGGACTATTTCGCTCTTATCGTAACGCAGCGGAGGAAAAATCGCAACCATCGTCCTGTAAAGTGTGTAAAGAAAAGACCTTTGGAACCGTTCCAAAGGTCTTTTTTGCAACTTTTGTCTTCAGTCTGCGGTCAGTTTCTGCCCGCGCTCGGATTCGAGGAAATCGGTCAGTTCCGAGACGCCGTCCAGGCTGGAGTGGTCGAACGTGCGGCCGATGTTGTTGAGGAAGAAGCGCTCGTTGGCGGACAGCTTCCGGTAATCGAAGCTCTGCAGGGTCTCCTTGTACATCAGGAGCGCCGCCTTCTGGCCCTCCGTCAGCCGGTACCAGCGCAGGCCGCCCTCGAAGTAGAAGGTCGGGATGTCCTGCAGCCCGTTCTTCTCCTTGAACCGCGCGGCGTCTCCGTCCCGCTTCGGCAGCGCGCCGACGGCAAACACGATGTACTTGCCGCGGACCTTGCCCTGCAGTTCCTGGAGGCCCTGGATGTAACCGCCCTTGACCCAGCCGCCGAACACGACCAGCGGATACTTCTTCAGGTCCTCCGCGGTCACGTCTTCCAGACGGAACAGATCGCACTTGAGCTGGTTCGCCACCCAGTTCGCGTATTTTTCAGTAAAGCCGGTATTGCCGGTAAAGACGACAGCGGTCAGCATGTCCTGTCCTCCACTTTCTATATTTCTCCCATCGATTGTACCAAAGTTCCCCGCAGAAAAAAAGCCCCCGCGGAAGTTTTCCGCGGGGGTTTTGCGTGTGCGATTTATTCGGCGTTGGCCTCTTCGATGATCTTCTGTGCCACGTTGCCGGGGACTTCCTCGTACCGCGCGAAGGAGGTGAGGAAGGAACCGCGGCCCTTGGTGGTGGAGCGCAGCATGGTCGGGAAGTCGGACAGTTCCGCTTCCGGGACCTCGGCGGTCAGCTTCTGCAGCCCTCTGGCGCCTTCCACCGGCTCCATGCCGAGGACGCGGCCGCGCCGCTTCGTGACGTCGCCCATGATGTCGCCCATGTTGTCGTCGGGGACGGTGATCTCGACGGTCAGGATCGGCTCGAGGAGGACCGGGTCCGCCTCGGCGACGCCCTTCTTGTAGGCCAGGGACGCAGCGGTCTTGAAGGCCATTTCGGAGGAGTCGACCGGATGGTAGGAACCGTCATAGAGGACGGCTTTCAGACCGACCATCGGATAACCGGCGAGAACGCCCTTCTCGATGGAGTCCTGCAGGCCCTTTTCGACAGCCGGGAAGTAGTTCTTCGGGACAGAGCCGCCAAAGACTTCCTCGGAGAACTGGAGGCCGGGCTCGGTGGTGGGTTCGAACCGGATCCACACGTCGCCGTACTGGCCGTGGCCGCCGGACTGTTTCTTATGCTTGCCCTGGACCTGGACGGTCTTGCGGATGGCTTCGCGATAAGCGACTTTCGGAGCAGTCAGTTCGACGTCGACGCCGAATTTGTTCTTCAGCTTGCCGACGATGAAATCGATGTGCTGTTCGCCCTGGCCGGAGAGGACCTGTTCCTTGGTCTCCTTGTTCGTGCCGAACTGGATGGTGGGATCCTCTTCCATCAGACGGGCCAGACCGGAGGCGATCTTGTCCTCTTCGCCCTTCTTCTTCGCGGCAACAGCCATCGAATAGCAGGGGACCGGGACGGTCAGACCGTTGAGGGTCAGCGGGTTGGCCGCGGCGGTGATGGTGTCGCCGGTCTTGATGCCGGTCAGCTTGGTGACGACGCCGATGTCGCCGGCCACGATCTCCGTGCTGTCTTCCAGCGTGCCGCCGTGCGGGACGGAGATCTTGCCCATGCGTTCGCTGTCGCCGGTGCGGGCGCAGTAGCAGGGCGTGTCCGCCGTGATCTTGCCGGAGACGACCTTGATGAAGGACATCTTGCCGACGAACGGGTCGGCGATGGTCTTGAAGCAGATGGCGGCAAGCGGGCCGTTCGGGTCGCAGGCCAGTTCCACTTCGTTGCCGTTCTTGTCGACGGCAGTTTCACCGGCTTTGGCGCTGGCGCTCGGGCCGAGGTTGACCAGGCCGCTCAGCAGCTGGTCGATGCCTTCCAGCTTGTCCGCGGAGCAGGCATAGACGGGATACAGTTCCCCGTTGGTGACGCCTTCCAGCAGACCGGTCAGCGCTTCGACTTCGGTGAAGGGCTCGCCTTCGAAGTATTTTTCCATGAGTTCGTCGCTCGTGGTGGCGACGGCCTCATTGAACATGTCTTTGTAGGCGTCCAGCTTGTCGGACGCGGGCATGTCGACTTCCACCGACTTGCCGTCCTTGTACTCGTAGCACTTGTTCTGGGACAGGTTCACGAGATAGCGGACCGCGCCCTCTTCGATCAGCGGGACGACGACCGGGCAGATCTTGTTGCCGTAGACGTCCTGCAGCAGCTCGAAGACGGTGCCGAAGTTGGCGTTCTCGGCGTCGGTCTTGTTGATGACGAAGATCTTGGCGAGGTCGCGGACCTCGGCGGCGTTGAACGCCTTCTCGGCGCCGACGTCATACGAGTTGCGCTCTGCGTCCAGGACGATCAGCATGCTGCCTGCGGCGCGGGCCGCTTCGGAAAGTCCGCCAGCGAAATCGAAAAGACCGGGAGTATCAATCAGGTTGATCTTGACATCGTTCCATTCAAGGCATGCGACTGCGCTCTGGAGAGAGGCCTGACGTTTCTTCTCTTCCGGGTCATAGTCCATGACGGTGCTGCCGTCTGCCACTTTACCGAGCCGTTTGGCGGCTCCGGCCGTGTACAGCATGGCCTCGCACAGGGTGGTTTTGCCCCGTCCGGCATGACCCGCAACCGCAATGTTGCGGATGTTGGTGGCGTTATAAGTTTTCATAGTAGAGTCCTCCTCGGTCTATAAATACAAGATGTTGTGGGGGCGATGGACATTTTCCACAAAAACGCCCCCCGTTTTACAAACGGTACTGTAAATTTTACCATAAACACGCGGTTATTTCAATAAAAAGCGGGGCGGAAGCGGAGGCTTCCGAAGGGGGAATTTGTTCTCTCTTTCTGTGCAATTTGTCGCTCTCTTTGACACGTGTGTAAAGTTATTTGTTTAAATTGACTTTGAGTCCTTTGTATTATAGAATATTATGTGCGTATTGAGCAGGGGCTCACGTTCCGGACCGTTTCGGTCTGCAGGAATTCGTTCACCGCGGGCCGCTGC
>JAGACE010000149.1 GCA_017614275.1 Clostridia bacterium
CATGGGCGCGGACTTCCTGATGCTGGGCAGGTACTTCTCCCGCTTCGACGAATCCCCGACGGCCAAGCTGATGATCAACGGGACCTACGTCAAGGAGTACTGGGGCGAAGGTTCCAACCGGGCCCGCAACTGGCAGCGGTACGACATGGGCGGAGACAAGAAGCTCTCCGTTGAGGAAGGCGTCGACTCCTATGTTCCCTACGCCGGCGCTCTGAAAGACGGCGTGTACGCCACGCTCGCCAAGGTCCGTTCCACCATGTGCAACTGCGGTGCGCTCAGCATCCCGGAACTGCGCGAGAAAGCCAAACTGACGGTCGTCAGCTCCACCTCCATCGTGGAAGGCGGCGCCCACGACGTCATCACGAAGGACACCACGTCCAACGTCTGATCCCGAAACGCACAAAAAGAGGCCCGAACCGGGCCTCTTTTCTTTTACAGCTGTAGAAATGTTGCCAAAAAGATTACAGATACCGAAACGAGCACGACATTTTTTGTATTATTTGATATAATACAGTTTAGCAAAGGAAGTGGTACCCATGAGAATAGCAGAAGAATACACCGATTCCCTGGACGTCAATGCGGCAACGACCGACGGCGTAGCCATGGTTTCCGAGATCGTCACGGAGATCGGGCCCCGTCCCTCCGGCTCGGAAGAAGAGCTGAAGGCCCAGCAGGTCCTGGCCGACCGGATCCGTCCCTATGCCGACAAAGTGGCCACCGAGCCCTTTGAGGTCCATCGCCAGGCATTCATGGGGTTCATCCCCTTCACCGTGGCCTGCGGCGTACTCTCTGTGTTCCTCAACTGGTACTGGAGCCCGATGCTCGCCTTCCTCTTCTGTGTGCTGGCCTTCGTCCCGCTGTTCTTCGAGTTCCTGCGGTACGACGAGTTCAACGATAAACTGTTCCCGAAGCAGACCTCTCACAACACCTACGCGGTCATCCCGCCGGCCGGCGAAACGAAACAGCGCATCGTCATGGTCTCGCATTCGGACAGTCAGTACGAGTGGACCCTGAACTGGCTCTTCGGGCAGATCAAAAAGATTGGCGACAAAGGCGGTCTGGTCGCGAAACTCGCGGTGGAGATCCCCGCCGTGGTCGGCCTGGTCATCCAGACCATCTTCGCGCTGGTCTGCTGGATCGTCGGAAAAGGCGCCCCCGCCGGCGTCATCACCGAGCCCCGCTGGTTCTTCAAGACGTTCTTCATCGTCAGCCTCGTCTTCATCCCGCTGGAGCTGTCCTTCATCTTCTTCCAGAGCCACACGAAGAGTGTGCCCGGCGCTTCCGACAACCTGTCCGGCTGCGCCGTGAACCTGGAAACGGTGCGGGCGATCCATGACGCGGGCATAGAACTGTCCCAGACCGAGATCGTGAGTGTTTTCTCCGGCTCCGAGGAAGTAGGCCTCCGAGGCGCGAAAGCCTTTGCAAAGGCCCACAGAGACGAATATAAAGACATCCCCACCATCGTGGTCGCGCTGGACACGTTCCGGGACCTCGAGGACATGGCCATCTACGACCGCGACCTCTCCGGGACGCTGCGCCATGACGCCCAGGTCAAACAGCTGCTGAAGACAGCGGCCAAGAACTGCGGAAGAGACCTCCCCTACGCCTCGATCTACGTCGGCGGCTCCGATGCCGCGGCGTTCACCCGTCAGGGCTACAAGGCCTCCACGCTGGCCGCCATGAACCCGGATCCGCCCCTCTATTACCACACGCGGGAGGACACCGTGGAGAATATGCGGCCGGAGTGCATCGCCGTGGGCATCGACATCATGGTCGAAGCCATCTGTATATATGACAAAGAAGGGTTGCCATCATGAGACCAAGAATGGAAAGCGAACAGATCTATGAAGCCGCCATCCCCTTTTTCGCGCGGTACGGCTTCAAAAAGACCACCCTGGACGATATCGCCGGGGCGCTCGGCATGAGCAACACCAACATCTATCTGTACGCGAAGAGCAAGCAGGACCTGTATGAGGGCTGCATCCAGTACGCCAAGGAAAAGTGGCAGGACTATGTCCGCCAGCAGAGTGAATCCATCGAAGAACCAAAGGAGAAACTCCTGGCCACGTTCCGCTCGGCGGTCGCCTATCTCATCTTCAACGAAGACGTTCTGGCGCTGCTGCGGAACGACCCCTCCATCTTCCCCATGCTGCCGGATCTGGACCCGGTGGCGGAGTACAACGACTGGACCTCCCAGTACGTCAAGGAGATCCTGGACGACGGCATCGAAAAAGGCGTGTTCCGTCCGCTCAACACGACCATCACCTCGGTCCTGCTCTTCGGATGGTACAAGTACATCATCCTCAGCGCTCTGGGCATGAAGGAAGAGACCCTGTCTCCGGAACTTCTGGAAGAAACGCTGACCACCATGAGTTCACTCCTGTTCAACGGGCTGCTCGAGGTGCCGGAAGAATAAAACAGAAACAAAAGAAGACCATCTTCTCGAACGGAAGATGGTCTTTTCTTATCGCATATAAAGGAAATAGCGGCCCACTTTCGGGATGCGGTCCAGCAGCCACGCGAGCAGGAAACTGAGCACGATGGCGAACGCGGTGGCCGCACAGAAGGTCAGGAACGCGGAGTCCGTGTTCCAGTACATGACCCGCACGGCAATCTGCACCAGCGGGAAATGGATCAGATACACGGCAAAGGAATACCGCGCGAGGAACGTCACGAATTTCCGGAAGCCGGTGGCTTCGGCTGCGGGAGCCGCGTGCCGGACGAACAGTTCGAAACAGCAGGCGGTAGAGACGATGAGCGTCCCCCAGGTGTACCAGACGATGGTCTGATCGCCGTTTCGGAACGAAAGGTACTGGGTCAGCTCGATGCCCAAAAAGCCAAGGAGCGCCACCAGAGACACCACAGAGACGGGCACTTTGGCGAACACTCTCTGCTGCACGAGATAGCCGAGCAGCAGGTACAGGCCGAACACGCCGCCGGAGAACCCGGGTTCCAGGACAGAGGCGTCCTCAAACCCCAGAGCGGGCCGGATCGTAAAGGCCGCGAGCACGATGGCGGCAGGCACCAGCAGGAACTTCGCGGAGATGTGCTTCAGGCCGGCCGCGAAGAGCGGCAGGAACAGGTAGATGCCGAGGATCATCGGCAGGTACCAGAAGTGGTCCATCGCCGGAACGCCCTCCAGGAAGGCCATCTGCTTCAGCAGCTTGACCGCAGAGAACGGGATGTTCCAGAACACCGCGTTGAACACGTTGTAGACGATGATCCACAGTTCCGTGACCAGCAGGAGCCGGGCGAAGTTGTGCAGGAAGAAGTGCTTCGTGCGGGCCTCGTCGTACTCTCTGGGCAGGAACAGATATCCTGTCAGGAACAGAAAGAACGGCACGCTGTACCGCGCGATGGTGAAGAGCGTGACGACGATCATCGCTTTCACGGGGCCCTGGGCCGTCCACAGGTCGGTGTCGGCGAAGTGGAAGGTCTGTTCCAGGGCGTGGCCCATGCAGACGAGCAGGATGGCCAGCGCGCGGACAAAGTCCAGGACATAGACGCGGGGCTTGCTCACGAGACCGCTTCCTCCCACGCTTTGGTGTTCTTCTCAAAGTCGGTGATCTTCACGACTTCCTGGTCCCCCACCTTGGCGTCTTTCCAGGTGCCTTCGATGGGCAGGCTCAGGCTGTTGGTCTGGTAGGAACCGGACCGGAGCAGCGTGATGATCAGCGACGAGGTGTCGGACATGGTCATGTCGGTCTTGATGCGCGGCAGGAACGTCTTGGCCATCTCGTTGAGCTGAGCGGCGTTCAGGTTCTTGCATTTCTCGATGCACTCCTGCAGCACCAGACGCTGACGCTCCGAACGGGCGACGTCCGTGCCGACATACCGGATGCGGGCGTAGGCCAGGGCCTGGTTGCCCGTCAGATTATAGGTGCCGGGGCCAGAATGGATCTGCCCCTTGTTCGGCGTGGCGGAGTTGAAGAGCTCTTCGTTCTGGTCGTGGATGTACATATTCAGGTACGGGATCTCGTCCTTGGTGAGTTCCACAGTCACCCCGCCCAGATAGTCGATGACATCGATGACGAAGAGGAAGTTGAAGACGGCAACACGGTCGACCACGATGCCGTAGTTCTCGTAGATGGTGTTGATGAGAAGGTTCGAACCGCCCTCCGCATACGCTTTGTTCAGCTTGTCCTTCCCGTGGCCGGGGATGCTCACATAGGAGTCCCGCAGCAGAGACGTCATGATGAACTTCTTGGACGATTTATTGATGGTGCACAGGATCATGGAGTCCGAAAGACCGGTGTAGTTGTCTTTCCGGGAGTCCAGACCGACCAGCAGGATGTTCAGGGACTTCTCGTTCGCCTCAGACTGGTCTGTGACCTGGATCCTCTGGACCGGGTTGTTCTCGCCCAGGATGTCCAGGTTGCCCAGCAGGCCGTAGTACCGTCCGAAGAAGACGCCGGCGGCGCCGACCACGAGCAGGATGAGGGCCAGAAGGATGATCAGGATCTTCTGCCAGAGTCTCAGTTTGCCCTTTTTGCGGGGGACCTTTTCCCCGCGGCGATTGATCCGGTTGTACTCCCGCAGTTCCTTGCGGGTCAGCGTGGTCGGATCCACGGCCAGAGAACGGCTCTCGATGACCCGTCCGCCGGCAGCGGCTGCGGCAGCTTCCTGTTTGAAGCCACTCTTGCGGCCCACGCCGAAGTACCCGGACTCGTCCGGAGCCTGCCCGCCGATGCGGACGTCAGAGGTGCCGGCGGGCGCCATGTTCATGCGTTCGCGGCGTTCTTTCTTGGAGTCCTGCAGGAAACGCTCCAGCGCCTCGATCTGCTCCATCTCTTCATTCGGGATGACCTGTGTCGGCTGCGAAGCGGCCTCTTCGACGACACGTTCGCCTTCCGTCTTCTCTTCCGAGAAGATGTCCTCCGCCAGACGTCTGCCCTCTTCCTGGGCAGCTTCCTTGCGGCGGCGCTCTTCGGGCGTGTCGGCAAAGATCTCGGCCAGGAGTTCTTCCTGGGTCTTTTCATGCGGTTCTTCCGATGCATCGCCCGCGGCGGCGTTGGCCTCGCGCAGCTCCTGATTCCGCAGCCAGGTCTTGCTGTGCTTCGGACGGTCGGAGTGGCTGTAGATGTCGACCATCTCCACCTCTTCCGGGTCCTGATCCAGGTTCGGGATGGCGTCTCTGGCCGGAGAGACTTTGATGTCTTCCGGCAGATCGACCAGGATGGTCTCCTGGGTGACCGGGCTCTCCGTGACTTTGACGTCAGGCATGGAGACAGTGGGAAGCCGAGTGCCCGCTTTGGTGCCTTCGGTATCTCTTGTATCGTCGATGGAAAAAGAGGTAAACTCCACCGCATCGTCTTCCATGTCGAAGGAAAGCGATGTGGCGTCAGTCTCTTCCAAATGGATTCCTTTGTTTTCGGCGTCTGCGACCGCGTCGATCCCCTTGCGGAGGACGTCGGCCGGAGTCAGTTTCTCATCCATAAACCAAAAACCTTTCGTAAGTGTGTTAAATACGCTTGTTAATTATATATTATAGCACACGCAGATACAACGGAAAAACTCCACAAAAAAAGAGACAGGTCCGGGGCTTATTTTTCCCGAAGATGTCTCTTTTGTTTGTACCATTACGGTCCGCTTATTTGACGATGACGCCCTTCTGGACCGTGTAGATCTTGCCGTTGACGATGATCTTGCCGGAATAGTTGGTTTTCGCCACGCCTCTGCGGACGTAATAGGACTTGCCGTTATAAGTGGCGATGCCGTTGTAGCGTTTGTTTACCTGGCCGTTATCGAAGCGCACGATGGTGCCGTCAGGGTTAACGGCCATACCGCTAAAATCCGTGTCGACATGCCCCTGCGTGATCTTGTAGGTGTTGCCGTTCCATGTATAAGAACCGTTGTAATCGAAGTTGATCTTGCCGTTCTCGTAATACCACCAGCTGCCGTCCGTGTACTGGGCAAGGCCCGTATCGCGGATCTTCACCTGGCCGTTCTCTACGTAGTAATAGCCGTATTCACCCTGGAAGTAGATGTACAGGAAGCCGGTGAAGTCAAAGGCCACAGTGCCGTAGCGGACATACCAGTAACCGTTCTGGTTGGAGACGATGCCTTCGTACTCGAAGTTCACGCATCCGTTCTCCACGTAGGACCAGCCGTTGTCGTTCTGGGCCAGACCCGTGAAATCGAAATTGACCTTCCCCTTCTCGATGCGCCACCAGCCGTTTTCATTGGCGGCGATGCCGG
>JAGACE010000150.1 GCA_017614275.1 Clostridia bacterium
CAAAGATGCGACCAACTCCTCGATCTCTTCCGTCTTGAACTGGAAGCTGGATTTGTTGGCGATGAGCCGGGCGCTGATCGGGACAATGTCCTCATAGACCTGCAGGTCGTTCTCCTTCAGCGTCGTGCCCGTCTCCACGATGTCGACGATCACATCGGACAGCCCCAGGATGGGCGCGATCTCGATGGACCTGTTGAGTTTGATGATATCGATGTCGCGGCTCTTCCCCGCGTAATACGAACGCGCGATGTTCACGAACTTCGTGGCCACGCGCAGCGTGCGGCTGTGGTCGTCGTGGAAGTCTTTTTTCGCCGCCACCATCATCTTGCAGACGCCGAGCTTCAGGTCCAGCAGCTCATAGACGTTCGGGCGGTACTCTTCCAGGATGTCCTTGCCGGCGACACCGATGTCGGCGGCGCCCCGCTCCACGTAGATCGCCACGTCGGAGGGCTTGACCCAGAAGTAGCGGACCCCGGCCTCAACGTTTTCGAAGATCAGCTTGCGGTTCTTTTCTTTTATGGAAGGGCAGTCATAGCCGGCCGCTTCGAACATGGCATAGACCTGTTCGCCGAGACGGCCTTTCGGGAGGGCCACATTAATCATTTGTCTCAAGGATCTCGACCCCCTTGTTGTTGAACTTCACAAGCTGGCGGCAGCTCAGCTTCTTCGGGACCTGGTTCTGGACCGAAACGGAGAGTCCCTGTTTCATATAGGTCTCGACCATGTCCTTCAGGAGGACCGGGTCGGAGTCTTCATCGCACAGCAGGATGATGTCCACGTCGTAGCGTTCGCCCTCGGTCCCGAAGTTTTCCAGGAGGTCGAGGTAGAGCGCAAAGCCGATGGCGCCGGACTTGCGGCCCATGCGCTTCATGAGGCGATCGTACTGTCCGCCGGTCAGGATGACGTCCGGGATGCCCTGGATGAAGCCCTGCAGGACCAGACCGTCATAGTAGCGCATGTCGTTGACCAGAGAGAAGTCGAAGCGGACCTTGTCCCCGTCCTTCCAGGTGTCCAGTTCCGCGGAGACCTCCTTCAGTTCTTTGAGGGCGGCCTGCATGGCCTTCCCTTCGCAGAGGGTCTCGAGTTCCGCGAGGACCTTGTCCCGGGGGCCGTAGAGGCCGACGAACTTCACGAGTTTCTCGCTGACGGCTTCGGAGACGCCGTACCGGGCGCACAGCCGCGGGATCTCATGGGCGTTCTTCTCGGCGATGAGCTCGGTGACAGCTTCATAAAAATCGCTGCCGACGTCGGTCTGCTCGAGCAGGCCGGCCAGGAGGCCCATGTGCGAGAGTTCCAGCACGTAGTCGGCGGAGATGGTGGACAGGCTCTCCATGGCGAGCCGGAGGACTTCACAGAGGTTGTACAGGCCGAGGTCTCCCATGCATTCCAGACCGGTCTGCAGGATCTCCTTGTACTCGTGCGTGGTGTCCGAGACGCGGTAGACGTTCTCGGAATAGCAGACCCGCTGGGTGCAGCCCGGCTCATCTTTATAGTTTTTGATGATGGACAGAGTGACGTCCGGCTTCAGAGCCATCAGTCTGCCGTCGGTGTCGGTGAACGTGATGACGCTGTCGCTGACCAGGAAGTCTTTATTGCGGGCATAGAGGTCGTATTCCTCGAATTTGCTCATTTTATAGGGCTGATAGCCATATTTCCGGTACAGAGAGCGGAGGGCGAAGACGGCCTTTTCCTCTGTTTTCAGGATGCTTTCCTCAAACATGATATCCTCCGAAAAGATTTTAGTTTAGTAGCATAGTAGCGTATTAGCACACTAAAGTCAAGCGTTTTTTCGTCTTTTTCTTCCGTAACCGGTCCGGGACCGCAGGTGACAGGACTCGCAGACCCGGTAGCGATAGTTCCAGGGCAGCCGTCTGCCGCACCGCTTGCAGCGGTTCTCCGGCAGCTGCTGTTTCTCCAGCAGTTCGGTGATCCCGATGGAGATGATCCGCTTTTCCTCGCGGACATCGGGCAGTTCTTCGTCGCGGCCGAAGCGCTCCAGATAGTAGTAGAGCAGGTCGCAGACTTTGTAAGAATATTCCAGTTCCTGCAGGCCGATGGCGTTCGGGATGCTCCCGTTGAAGGGCAGGTATTCCCGGGCGATGACGGCCTCCCCCGCCTGGGTCTTCAGGAACAGGCGGACCCACAGCTCCCGGAGGGCGTCCTCCTTTTCGTCGAAGGGGATCATCAGGAAGCGATAGATGAGCTCCTTGTCTTCCGACAGGGTCTCCAGCAGTTCGCAGAGCTCGATCTTCAGGGACAGGTCCGCTTTGTGGTAGCCGGGTTTTTCCGGGATGTCGTTCCAGCGCTTGAGGATGTCCGACAGGCTCGCGTCCAGCCCCAGCAGAGAGGGCGGGAAGTCGATGACCGCGCTGGTCAGGGTCGGGTTCGCCTCCAGCAGTTTCTGGCGGATGAACCGCTTCTCTCCGAAGGAGTTGACGAAACCGATCTCGTACATGCCGCGCCGTCCGGCCCGTCCGGCGATCTGCTGGACCTCGTCCGATTTCAGATAGCGGACCTCTTCCCCGTCATACTTCGACTGCTCGAGGAAGACGATGCGGCGGATGGGCAGGTTCATGCCGAGGCCGATGGCGTCCGTGGCCACGACGACCTGGGTCTCCCCGTTCATGAATTTGCGGGCCTCTTCGTGGCGGACGTCGTAGGGCAGCGCGCCGTAGATGACGCTGCAGAGGATGCCCCTGCGCTGCAGTTCGGAGGCCACCGCGTGGACGTTGCGGCGGGAGAACACGATGAGGGCGTCCTTTTCCCGGACCGAGCCCGGGAAGTCGAAGGTCTCGTTGTCCAGCGCCAGACGGGTCTGCCGCTGGTGGTAGACGACTTCGTAGGTGTCCTCGCAGTCCTCGATGAGGTGGATCAGGAGCTCCACGGCGTTCATCGCGCAGCAGATGTGCACCTCTTCGGCGCAGACGCCGAGCACGGCCGTGGTCCAGGCGCCGCCCCGGTCCTTGTCCGCGATCATCTGCGCCTCGTCGATGACGGCGCAGTCGTAGATGGTGGACAGGTTCAGCATCTCCACGGTGGAGGCCTGGTGCCGGGCGCCCGGCACGTCGATGGTCTCCTCCCCGGTCAGGAGGTTGCAGGGGACCAGGTCCATGTTCATCGCCTCGAACTGTTCGTAGGCGAGCAGACGCAGGGGCCCGAGGTAGATGCCGGTCTCCGCCTGTTTCAGAGCCTGGATGGCCTGGTAGGTCTTGCCGCTGTTGGTGGGGCCGGCGTGGATGATGAAGTGCCGGTCCATTCTCCGCGCCAGCGGATAGAGGTCGATATAGTTTTCCGGGATCTCCCGGAGCATGTTCTCATGGAGGTTGCGGAGCCGCTTGAGTTCGCTCTCGTAGTGCTTCATGATCTTGCCGTAGCGGCCGTTCTGCTTCAGCAGTTCCACCACATGTTCGGTGGTCATGCGGGCGTAGAGGTCCTCATAGACCTTCCCCATGAGGCCGGAGGCGCTGATCTCCCGGGCCGCGCTGCTGACGAACGCGCCGGTCTTCGGCAGATGGTAGCGCTGCGCCAGTTCGAGGGCGTAGCGATAGACGACGGGCATGCCCTGCAGGACATACTTGTACAGGATGGGCTCGAGCAGCCCCGTGTCCCCGAAGACCCGCAGATAGTCCGACACGTTGTCGGCGTTGAGCCAGGCGATCGATGTCGGGCGGCCCTCCATGTTGATCGCGAAGACGCGGACCCGCTGGGTCCGGAAATACTTCTCCAGCTGTTCCGTCAGGCTGTCCACGAAGTCCGGCAGGTACTCGGCGGCGAGTTCCGGGACGGTCCGGTCCGGGCGGTACTCGGCCGCCTCGCGCTTCTTCTCATAGGAGCGCAGGACCCGGCCGACGTTGATGCCCTGGTTCCGGCGCAGGTTCCCGCGGATGAGCCCGATCTCGCTCTCGAAGATCGCGTGCAGACGGGCCAGTTCCTCCGGGTCCTGTTCCAGGAGCTTCGTCAGCTCCTCGTTCTGCCAGAGGGCCATGTCCAGATCCGTCTGGTAGCGGTCGCTTTTTCGATAGGCGGCGAGGACCGTCTGTTTGGACGGCAGATCGCCCTGCCGGGTCTCCGCGTCCAGCTTCGCGACGTACTCGTCCCAGTAGTCGGCGGCCACCTGTTTTTTCGTCTTGGCACGCAGGTATTTTTCATAGTTCTTCAAAAAACGCTGGAACATCCCGCTGCTCTCGGCCACGGTCCTCACCTCCTTCTCTTTTGAATGAATTCGTATAACTTTACCAAATATATAATAAAAAAGCAAATCCGGCGGTTTTTTCCCGGTTTTGCGGAAAACCGGGGCACCAAAATCCAATTTTCATCGATTTATGGATTGTAATCATTTCGTTACTGTGTTAAAATCACGTCGCAAAATGGAATAGGAGGAAAATCATCCATGACTGCCAACATCCCGGAACATTCCGATTACATGCCGAATCCGTTCGGCAAACTCGGCATCATCGCAATGAAAGGAACGGAAGAGATCGCTTCCAAAGTCGACAAGTACATCGTCGAATGGCGCAAGGAAGCGCTCGCGGAAAACCCCGACATCAGCATCGAAGGGTATTCGGAAGAATCGTTCCTCATCAAGTACTCTGCTCCCCGCTTCGCCTCGGGTGAAGCCAAAGCCGTCATCGAACAGACTGTGCGCGGGTACGACCTGTTCATCCTGATCGACGCGTTCAACTACAACGTCAAATACAAGATGCACGGCGTGGAAGTCCCCATGAGTCCGGACGACCATTACGCCGACCTCAAGCGGATCCTGGCCGCCATCTGCGGCAAGGCACACCGCGTCACCGTGGTCATGCCCATGCTGTACGAAGGCAGACAGCACCGGAAGACCACCCGGGAATCCCTGGACTGCGCCATGATGCTCCAGGAACTCATCGATTACGGTGTGGACTCCATCCTCACCTACGATGCGCACGATCCCCGGGTCTGCAACGCCATCCCGCTGAACAGCTTTGAAAACGTTTCTCCTATTTACCAGATGCTCAAAGCGCTCATCCGCTCCACCCCGGAGATCCAGCTGGACAAGGAAAACATGCTGGTCGTCTCCCCGGATGAAGGCGGCATGAACCGCGCCATCAACTTCGCCACCCAGCTCGGTGTGGACCTCGGCATGTTCTACAAACGGCGCGACTATTCCCGTGTCGTGGACGGCCGCAACCCCATCCTGGCGCATGAATTCCTCGGTTCCAAACTCGAGGGCAAGAGCGTCATCGTCGTCGACGACATGATCGCCTCCGGCGAATCCATGCTGGACGTCTGTGCCAAGCTGAAAGAGCGCGGCGCCGACAAAATGTATGTCTGTACCTCCTTCGGCCTCTTCACCAGCGGTCTGGAGAAGTTCGACGAAGCCAAGAAGAACGGCACCATAGACAAGATCCTCTGCACGAACACCATCTACCGTTCGCCGGAGCTCCTGGCCAGAGACTGGTATGTGGACGTCGACATGAGCAAATTCACCGCTTATCTCATCGACGCCATCAACCACGACGCCTCCATCGGTCCGCTCCTCGACCCCACCGCCAAGATCTCGGCGCTGCTCGCAGAGCACGAGAAGGACATCGAGAACCTGATCGACACCCAGATGAGTTTCACTATGTAAAGCATTCCTTAGAGCCATGTCGCACGACATGGCTCTTTTTTCACAAAAAGATACACGCCCCTCCCGTTTTCTTTGTCTGCTTCCGACGAAATCATACGATTTTGAAAATTTTTGATTGAAAAATTGCATTTTTGATGGTATCATTGACGCAAGAAAGGCGAAGGCGCCTCCGAACGAGAAAGTTCGGAGGCGCTTTTTTGCATTTCATTCTGTATGCAAAGGAGAACGATTCTTATGAACACCGGAGACACCGCTCTCGTCCTCATCTCTGCGGCGTTCGTCTTTCTGATGACGCCGGCGCTCGGCTTCTTCTACGGAGGCCTCGGGCGCAGGAAGAATGTCATTTCCAACCTGATGAACTCCGTCTTCATCCTGGGGCTCTGCACCGTCCTGTGGGTCGCGTTCGGCTTCTCACTGGCCTTCGGCCCGGACCACGGAGGCGTCATCGGAGACTTCTCCTGGGTCTTTTTCAATAAGGTCGGCATCGAGCCCGGCCCCTACGGAGAGACCATCCCATTCCTGGCTTTCGCGGCCTTCCAGATGATGTTCGCCCTCATCACCCCGGCGCTCATCACCGGATCCATCGCCGGCCGGATGCGGTTCCCGGCGCTCTTCCTCTTCATCCTGCTCTGGTCCGTCATCGTCTATTACCCCATCGCCCACATGGTGTGGGGCCATGACGGCTGGCTGGAACGCCTCGGCGTCGCCGACTTTGCCGGCGGGGACGTCGTCCATATCTCCTCCGGCGTCACGGCGCTCCTGCTGTGCATCGCCCTCGGGAAACGCGAAGACATCAAATCGGCCAGCTACCGCTGCCACAACGTGCCGTTCGTGGCGCTCGGCGCCGCGCTCCTGTGGTTCGGCTGGTTCGGCTTCAACGCCGGCTCCGCCCTCGGAGCGAACGGCCTGGCCGCCCACGCGTTCATGACCACCGCGGTGGCCTCCGCGTCCGCCATGCTGACCTGGATGCTCATCGACGTCATCGAGACCGGCAAACCGACCCTGGTCGGCGCGTCGACCGGTCTGGTCGTCGGACTGGTCGCCATCACCCCCGGCTGCGGCTTCGTGCCGATCTGGTCCTCGTTCATCATCGGAGCCTTCGTCAGCCCGGTCTGCTATTTCTGTGTGTCCCGGGTCAAGAAAAAGCTCGGCTATGACGACGCGCTGGACGCCTTCGGCTGCCACGGAATCGGCGGCATCTACGGCGGCGTCATGACCGGTCTGTTCGGCTCGCAGGCGATCAACCCCGGCCTCGTGTCCGAGGGACTCGTCTTCGGCGACACCAAGCTGTTCGTCGCGAACCTCGTCGGCACCGTTGCCACCATCGCGATCGCTCTCGTCGGCGGCGGGCTCTGCATCCTCCTCACCCGCGCGGTGACCGATCTGCGCGTGTCCGAGAAAGACGAGAAGATCGGCCTGGATATCACACAGCACGGCGAACGTGCCTACCCGTCCTTCAACGGACTGGATGACTAAAGGAGGTCCGTGTCATGTATAAAGTCGAAGCCATCGTCCGGGAAGAAAAACTGGAAGATGTCAAAGAGGCGCTGGTCGCGCAGGACATCCGCGGCATGACCATTTCTCAGGTCATGGGCTGCGGCGTCCAGATGGGCTTCACCGAGCTCGTCCGAGGCAATGAGATCGCCGTCAACATGATCCCGAAGATCAAGTTCGAGATCCTCGTCTCCAACGAGGACTGGCGGGACAAGGCCATCGACGCGATCAGTTCCGCCGCCTGGACCGGAGAGCCCGGCGACGGCAAGATCTTCACCTATAAAGTGGATACGGCGGTCCGGATCCGCACGTCGGAACGGGACGTGGACGCCGTCACGCCTTCCAAGGAAGGCCGCGACCACAACCGTCGTCAGAAACACACTACCCGGCTCAACGAACAATAAAAAAAGAGCGGCCCCGCAGAGGGGCCGCTATTCTGTTGTATCATTCGTCTCCCAGCATCGCCAGGAATTCCTGTTCGGTCAGCACCGGGACGCCGAGGTCCTGTGCCTTCGTCAGTTTGGAGCCGGCGGCCTCTCCCGCCACCAGATAAGACGTCTTTTTCGAAACACTGCCGGCGGCTTTCCCGCCGTGGTCCTCGATGAGTTCCTTGATCTCGCTGCGGGTCAGGGTGGTCAGGGTGCCGGTGACCACGATGGTCTTGCCCTCGAGTTTGTTCGAGGCCTGTGTGTCCTCCTGTTCCAGTTTCAGACCGCTGTCCCGGAAGCGCTCCAGCATCTCCTTCCCGAAGTCGCTGTCAAAGTATTCCCGCAGCGCCTCCGCCGTCGTCAGGCCGATGTCCGGTACGGCCGTCAGCGTCTCCGTGTCCGCAGCCGCCAGGGCGTCCAGCGAATGGAAGTGGCGCATCAGCGTCCGGGCGGTCGTGTTGCCCACGTTGCGGATGCCGAGGCCCGCCAGGAGCCGCCAGGGGTCGTTCTGTCTGGAGGCCTCGATGCCGGCCAGCAGGTTGTCCGTCCCCTTTTCCCGGCCCACGACGCCCTTCTCCACCAGTTCGTCCCGGTGTTCATAGAGCGTGTAGATGTCCGCGTAACTGCGCAGATAGCCTTCCGACACCAGGGTGTCCACCTGCTTTTCCCCGAGGCCCATGATGTCCATGCAGCCCCGGGACGCGAAGTACGAGATGGTCCGGCTCAGCTGCGCCGGACAGCCGGGGTTCACGCAGCGGATGTCGGCGGTGTCCTCTTCCCGGACCAGCGGTTCTCCGCAGACCGGGCAGCGGTCGGGCGCCTCATAGATCGTCTCCGGCTCGCGCAGGCACTCCACCAGTTTCGGGATGATGTCCCCGGACTTCAGGATGGAGTACACGCCGCCGATGCCGACCTTCTTCTCCCGGATGTAGTCCTGGTTGTGCAGGGTGACGTTGGAGACGTTGGTGCCGCAGAGCCGGGCCGGTTTTCCGGTCTCGGCGTCCAGGACCCGGCCGATGAAGGCGATCTTCCCGGTCCGCCCGACCGTGGGCGTGATGTCTTCCATGACCACCGGACGTTCCTCCGGAGGATATTTGTAGGCGATGTGCCCGCTGGAGTACTTGGACCCCGCGGGAAACTCGTTCCGCAGCGCCGTCTCGTCGATCTTGACGACGGCACCGTCCAGGTCGTAGTCGATGTCCCCGCGCAGGTCTCCGATGGCGTCGATCGCCGCCAGGACCTCCTCCGCGGTCCGGCAGTGTCGGTGGACCACCACGGGCACGCCGGCCTCCGCCAACGCGTCCAGACCGGCGCAGTGGCTGCGGGTCAGCTCCTCCGGGCCCTCCTGCACGTTGAAAATGAACATGCGCAGGCCCCGTTCTTTCGTCACAGACGTGTCCAGCTGGCGCAGGGTGCCGGCCGCCAGATTGCGCGGGTTCGCGGCGGTCTTCTTCCCCAGTTCCTCCTGGAGCGCATTGTAGTTCTCGAAGTCCTCATGGGACATATAGACCTCGCCCCGCAGCGTCAGGACGTCGTACGGCAGGTCCAGTGTGTGCGGGATGTCCGGGATGACGCGGGCGTTGGCCGTGACATCTTCCCCGATGAATCCGTCGCCCCGGGTCTCGGCCAGAACGAGCCGCATGGGGCCCGCCCCGTCTTTCCGGTAGGTAATGGACATGGAGAGACCGTCCACCTTCACTTCGACCGAGAAGGTGGCCTCCGGACGGACCGCGTGGACCTTGTCCACGAACGCCCGGACCGCGTCGGGCTCGAACACGTCTTCGATGGACAGCATGGGGACCGTATGGGTCACTTTGACCCCGGCCTCCCGCTTGACCGTCCCGCCGACCTTCTGCGTCGGCGAATCCAGGTCCGACCACTCGGGATGCTCGGCCTCGACCGCCTTCAACTGCTGCATGAGCTGATCGTACTCGAAGTCCGAGATCTCCGGCGCGTCCTGGTTGTAGTACCGGTCCATATGATATTCGATGGTGTTGCGTAACGCCTGATATTCCAGCTGTGTCATAACTGCTTCCTTTATCGTTTTGATCGCATCTATTTTATCATATCCCCGGAACGCAGAAAAGCACGGAAAAGTCAAGATTTGACATCTAATATGCATGCTCTTACAATGGATGGAGAAACAAGAAAAGGAGACGAAGCCCATGGATATGGACCAGGAATACAACCCGAATCTCATCACCGTCCAGGACGATGACGGCAACGAGCACATCTTTGAAGAGCTCGACCGCATCGAGACCGACGAGGGCCGCTATGTGGCCATGCTTCCCACGTTTGACTCCGAGGAGGAGATGCTGGAGTCCGACAACGAACTCATCATCCTCCGCGTGTTCGAAGAAGGCGATGAGACCTTCCTCGAGGCCATCGACAACGATGACGAATTCGACGAAGTCGCGGAGATCTTCGAGGCCCGCCTTGCCGACCTCTTCGAGATCGACGTGGTGCAGGCAGACGTCATCCCCGAAGACGAGCCGGAAGAGCTCGACTGAACCAGTGAACGACCTGCCGGGTTCGATACCCTCGGACATTTTTTGACCCAACACGTTTTTTCAGGGAGCCCGGGCAGCCGGCGGAATGCAGACCTCCCCCGTTTTCGGGGACGCTGGGAGCATGGAAACCGGCTTATGAGCACCCACCTGCAGGAGATGCAGGTCATTAGCGTTCCGACACCGGCTCGGTGGGTTCTTTTTTGTGATAGTTATGGAGGAGAGTAACATGAAAACGTTCAAAAACATCCTGATCGCGCTTCTGGCGCTGCTCCTGATTTTGGCGCTGGGTCTCGGCTATCTCATGCTGACCGGCAGAGTGGCGAACCCC
>JAGACE010000151.1 GCA_017614275.1 Clostridia bacterium
GGCGCAAAGGGCATCTGCATGGCGAACTCCACCATGCTGCGCGAGCTGCTCCGGTTCCACAACGTGCCGGCGTATGTCAACTCCACCGTCGAGTCCATCTCGGACAGCGGCGTCGTCATCAAGACGCCGGACGGCTCGAAGACCATCCCCGCGGACACCGTCATCATGTCCGTCGGCTACACGCCCGACCGCCGCTTCGGCCCCGCCGAGAAAGGCAAGGTCGGCGAGCTGGCCGCGAAGGTCCTGCCGAACAAGGACCGCGTCCGCTTCATCGGCGACTGCGACAAGGTCGGCAGCCTGAAGACCGTCATCCGTCAGGCGTATGAACTGGTCCAGGAGATCTCTTACTAAAAGTAAATCGCTGATAAGGCCGCGCTCCCGGGCGCGGCTTTTATTATACGCTTGCGTTTTATCGCGCTAAAGTGATATGATAAACAAAGTGATACACGTATCCCAAACGAGAAGGAGGTGTTGGCATGCTCGGCGGCATCATCTGGATGGCGATCTGCTTCGGCGTCATGTTCGTCATGCTCTATTACATGTTTTTTGTCGCTCTGGAAGACGACGACAACGAATGATCAAAGAGAGAAACTGAATGAAAAGGAGAAAACTGTATTATGCCAGTACTTGACAAAGTGACGGTGGCCGGCCTGATCATCCCGCAGGAACCTCTTTATGACATCCTGACGCTGGTGTCCGGCATCTTCTGGACCATCGTGTACATCGACATCATCTACCGGGGCTTCAAGGACAAGACCTGCGGCATGCCGCTGATGGTCCTTGGCTTAAACTGGGCGTGGGAATTCCAGTTCGCCTTCATGGGCAGCCCCCTCTTCCCGGAAGGCTCGTTCTTCCACATCACCGATCAGACGCCCGTACAGCGCGGCGTGGACGCGGTCTGGTTCCTGTTCGACTGCGTCATCCTTTACCTGAAATTCAAATACGGCCGTGACGAATACAACAAAGCCCTGCCGGGCTTCGGGAAAAAGATGTTCGTGCCGTATATCCTGTTTATACTGTTCATCAGCTTCCAGGCGGTCTGGTTCATCTCCATCGAACTCGAAGACCACCAGGGCGCGTACGCTGCTTATCAGCAGAACATCTTCATCTCCTCCCTGTACATCCCGATGCTCATGCGGAAGGGCAACACGGACGGCCAGTCCATGGTCATCGCCATCTGCAAGTGCCTCGGCACCCTGGCCCCGGACGTCCTGGGCGGCATCGTGCTCATCCGGTCGTACCACGTCCCGGTCCAGCAGTTCCTGTACATGGAGACCATGCCTTACATGAAGTTGCTCATCGGCTCCTGCCTGATGTTCGACATCATCTACATCATCAGCCTCTACAAGACCTTCAAGAAGGAGGGCAAGAACCCCTGGACCCGCAAGCCGCTGCCCGGCTATGTCCAGTCGGAGGAAGACCCGCACGTCTGGGTCCCCGGCCCTGCCGCCGAGGTGGTCGAAGCCTGAGGTGCTTCTACCGTTTGATAATGAAAAGACCGCGCTTTCGGGCGCGGTCTTTTTTGTGCGCTCGTTCTTGACTTTTTGAGCAAATCGCCAATAATGAAGGTAGGAGAAAGTGTAAGTGGACTCACCGTTTGGAACTTTGAAAGGAGTTTGAGAAATGCTGCATTTGCCTCCGTTTTACCTGTTCTGCGATGTCATGTCGGGCCTGTTCTGGTCCCTGACGTATGTGTTCATCATCCATCGCGGACACCTGGACAAAGCGCACGGCATGCCCCTGTGGGCGCTGGCGCTGAACTTCGCATGGGAATTCAACTATTCGTTCATCACCCCGTCCCCCATGCCGCAGCGGGCGATCAACATCATCTGGTGCCTGCTGGACATGGTCATCCTGTACCACTTCCTGAAGTTCTGCAAGGTGGACTATCCGACCCTGACCAAGAAGACCATGTATCCGCTGGTGGCCGCCGCCTTCGTGCTCTGCTGGCTGATCGTCGTCATGTGTCAGTATGAGTTCTGGCCCTCCGCGCCGGCCGACTATCCGCTCGGCATGGGCCGCGCGTACTCTGCCTGGGGTATGGATCTGTCCATGTCCATCCTGTTCATCTACTTCATCATCCGTCGCGACAGCATGATCGGCCAGAGCATGTGGACCGCCATCTTCATGTTCATCGGCAACCTGTTCGCCGCCATCCCGTTCATCGTCTACCAGGGCAAGGGGATCCCCGGCGTTCCGGAGCTCCGCTACTTCTACCCGCTGATCTTCGTCTTCGCGCTGTCCTTCAACCTGGTCTACATCGGCCAGTGCTACTGGTACAGCAAACGCGACGGCATCAACCCCTGGAAGCGCTGGTGAGCGCAGGGGCGATTTAACCGCAAAGAAAACAAACCGATCAAAGGACCGCGCTTTCGGGCGCGGTCTTTGTCTTGAGTTCGTTTCTTTTGCTTGTACACCTGTGAAAGGTGTGCTATACTATGGATGTCATTTATACGCGTACAAATTTCCCCTGTCGTTTGAAAGGAGTCCCCATGAAAAAGAATTCCTGGCTCAAAGAGATCCTGGTCTGCCTCCTGCTGCTCGCGATCATGTTTTTCTTCGTCAAAGGCGTCCCGGCCATGATGGGCGGCGCCCACGACGCCTCCGGCAACCCGGTAGCCACCATCTCCTGGTCCCAGACCGTAGATGTGAGCTGACACAAGTCAAGACCCAAGCGGCCGAACCACTGGCAAACAAGCCACAAGCGGCCGACCGGCAGCCAGCCAACCCAACACACAAATAAGACCGTGCTTCATGCACGGTCCTTTTTCTTTTTCACGTTTGGTCAATCGCCCCGACACTGGCGGTACTTCGCCAGGATGATCTCCGCCGTCTCCCGCGGGTGGGAGAGCATGCAGTCGTGGGGGGCGTCGATGAAGATCTCCTCGTCGTAACCGAGTTCATCGCGGTACTGGCTCTGGAGCCGCTGGGTGGCGCCGCGGTCCTGCAGCGTGCGGACCCAGAAACTGTTCTTGCGCACGATGCCCTTCGGCCAGTGCACCGGCGCGCCGAAGAGGGACATGCCCTCCCAGACGGCGCCGCTGTGGACCAGGTCCCGCACCTCTTTTGGCGTGGTCTTGCAGCACCACAGGTACTCGCGCAGCGGCTTCGGCACCTTCATGGGGATGTTGGTCTTGCAGAAGAGCTCGATGGGCAGGCTGATGACGCGCCAGGGGAACAGCGTGGTGAAAAAGCTCTTCCCGTCGGGCGGGATGCTTGCGGCGATGTACATCTGTCCGAGCAGCCGCTCCTCGCCCAGCAGGGTGGCCGCGTGGGGCAGCGTGTGACCGGCCAGCGAGTGGCCGACGAGGAACGCGCGATGGATGTTCTGCCTGTCGATGTCCCTGATCACCGACTTCGCGGCCGCTTCCGCGCTGCGCACGAAGAACTCTCGCTTCTTGCTGCCGCGGCCGGGCAGGTCGACCGACAGGACCTCGACCTCCGGGGCCATGGCCCGCAGTTCTTTGACCACAAGGTTCCAGCACCGCGCGTCATGGTTGAACCCATGGACCAGCACGATGGCGTCTTTCCCGGCAGCATTATTCAAAGCTTTTCTCACGACGACATCTCCTTAACATTTGTTAAGTTCATTA
>JAGACE010000152.1 GCA_017614275.1 Clostridia bacterium
GTCGGGGTCGTTGTTGATGACCTTCGACAGGTTCACGATCAGGCTGATGATCTTCTTGGCCATGTAATACCCGGAGGCGGCCTTCGCGCCGAAGATGTAGGTACGGGGCGTGAAGTCCATGTTCGGGTCCGCCTTCAGCATCAGGTAATTGTGGATGATCTCATAGACGTTGAGGTGCTGTCTCTTGTACTCGTGGAGACGTTTGACCTGGACGTCGAACAGGGAGTCGGGATCGATGACGAGCCCCTGCTTCTCTTTGATATAGGCGGCAAAGGCTTCCTTGTTCTGACGCTTGATCTTCGCGAAGGTCTCGAGCGCCGCTTTGTCGTCGGCGTAGTCACGCAGCTTCGCGAGTTCTTTGGCGTCCAGGATGAAGTCGTCCCCGATGAGCTCGGCGATGTAACTCGTCAGCGCCGGGTTGGACTGGCAGAGCCAGCGCCGGTAGGCGATGCCGTTGGTGACGTTCTTGAATTTGGAGGGCGTCAGCTGATAGAAGTCGGAGAAGACTGTCTGCTTGAGGATCTCCGAATGCAGGGCAGAAACGCCGTTGACGCTGTGGCAGGTGGCCACGCAGAGGTTGGCCATCCGGACGATGCCGTTGGAGATGATGGCCATGTCCTCGACCTTGCAGGGGTCGTGGGTGACGTCCCAGACGAACTCTCTGTAGCGGCGGTCGATCTCCTCGACGATCTGATAGATGCGCGGGAGGAGCAGACGGAAGATGTCTTCCGGCCAGCACTCGAGGGCCTCTTTCATGACGGTGTGGTTGGTGTAGGCGAACGTCTGGGTGACGATCTTCCAGGCGTCGTCCCAGCCGTAGCCGCACTCGTCGAGGCAGATGCGCATGAGCTCGGGGATGCCGAGGGTCGGATGCGTGTCATTGATGTGGATGGCGGTCTTCTGCGGGATGCTGTCCAGCGTCTTCTGATGGCGCAGATGCCGGGTGACGATGTCCTGCAGGGAGGCGGACACCAGGAAGTACTGCTGGCGCAGGCGCAGCATCTTGCCCTCCGGATGGTTGTCGGAGGGGTAGAGAACCTTGCAGATGGCCTCTGCCATGGCCTGCTTTTCCACGGCGCGGATGTAGTCGCCCTGATTGAACAGGCTCATATCGAAGCCCGGCGCGTCCGCTTTCCACAGGCGCAGGACGGAAATGCCTTTTCCGTCCTTGCCGGAGATGTACATGTCATAGGGAACGGCGATGACGGAGGTGGCGTCGGTGACGCTGGTGGTGTAGTACCCGTCCTGCCAGTTGCTTTCCAGGGTCCCGCCGAATTCGACCGTGTGGGCCTCGTCCGGTTTGGCGGTGAGCCATACATCGCCCCCGGGAAGCCAGAAGTCCGGCAGTTCGGTCTGCCAGCCGTCGATGATCTTCTGCTTGAAGATGCCGTATTCATAGAGGATGCCGTAGCCCATGGAGGAATAACCTCCGGTGGCCAGGCCGTCCAGATAACAGGCGGCAAGACGGCCGAGACCGCCGTTGCCGAGGCCCGCGTCCGGCTCGCACTCATAGAGCTTCTCGAGGCTGATGCCGAAGTCCTTCAGGGCCGCTTCGGCCACCTCGGTCAGGTTCATGTTGTACAGGTTGTTCTTCAGGGAACGTCCGAGAAGGAATTCCATGCAGAGATAGTAGACCGTCTTGGTCTTCGGGGAGCGATGCAGCTGGTGGCGGAAGTCGTACCACTCGTGGGCAAGGCGGTCCTTGCACATGATGGCGAGCGCCTTGTAATACTGCTCATACGTCGCCTCTTCCGGCGTGACGCCGAAAATGTGGGTGAGTTTGGAGACGATGTCCTCTTTCAGCTCTGCCTTTGTCATTTTGGTTTCCATGGGATGTTTCATTCCTTTGCTTCCGGTCGTTTCTGTATGAAACACAGGTGAATTTGTTAAATAGATATCTATTTATATACCGCAGAATTATACTACAGATGGGGAGGCAATTCAAGGCAAAATCGATGACCGGAAAAGCCGCCAAAAAAAGCCCTGCAGAGAGGCTCTGCAGGGCAGGTTTGGAACGATCGGATCACTCTTTGATCTGAAGGTGTTCTTTGATGAAGACTTCCAGTTCTTCTTTGGAGAAGATGTGGGGGACCGGATAGGTCGGGTTGGTCTCCTTGATGCAGCGCTCGGCGATGATCGGGATGTCCTCGTCCTTGATCTCGGAGAAGCCGTAGGGGATGTCCATACGGTCTTCCATGGCGCGGATCTCTTCGATGAACTTCTTCGCCTTTTCACGCTTGGAGCTGCCGGTGATGCCGACGGCATCCGCCAGTTCGGCGAGCTTCTCGTAGCAGTACGGGAACAGGAAGTCGTCCTGGAAGACGTGGGTCAGGATGGTGGACATGGCAAGGCCGTGCGGGATGCCGTAGAGGCCGCCCAGACGGTGACCGATGCCGTGGACGTAGCCGACGCCGCCTCTGGTGAAGCACATGCCGGCGTTGTAGGACGCCTGGAGCATCTGCTCGCGGGCTTCGAGGTTGGTCGGGTCGTTGTATGCGACTTCGAGCCATTTGAAGATCCGCTGGACCGCATCTTTGCCCAGTTCGTTGAACTTCTTGTCGTTGTACCAGATGTTGGTGTAACCTTCCACCGCGTGGGTCAGAGCGTCGAGACCGGTGGTCGACGTGACCTTCTTCGGCAGACCGGTGGTGAGTTCGGGGTCGAGGACCGCGACTCTCGCACGGATCAGCGGGTCGGTGATCGGGAACTTGTCATGCGTCTGCATGTCGGTGATGACGGCTGCGATGGTCGTCTCGGAGCCGGTACCGGCAGTGGTGGGAACGGCATAGAGCTTCGGCGGGAAGTAGCCGTTGAAGGAGACCTTCGGAAGAGAGGTCACAGGGATGGCGACCATGA
>JAGACE010000153.1 GCA_017614275.1 Clostridia bacterium
CGCGAAGATCGAGAACCGCAGCGGGGTGGACAACATCTCGGAGATCTGCGACGTGGCGGACGGCATCATGGTCGCCCGCGGCGACCTCGGCGTGGAGATCCCCTTTGCCGAAGTCCCCTCCATCCAGAAATTCCTGATGTCGAAGTGCAGGAAGCTCGGTAAGCGGGTCATCGTGGCCACGGAGATGCTGGAGAGCATGATCCAGAACCCCCGTCCCACCCGCGCGGAGATCTCCGACGTGGCCAACGCCGTCTACGACGGCGCCTCCGCAGTCATGCTCTCCGGGGAAACGGCCGCCGGCAAATATCCGGTGGAGGCCGTCCGCGTCATGGCGGAGGCCTGCCGCAACACGGAGGAGCACATCGACTTTGAAAAGACGTTCAATCGCACCGGCTTCAAGATCCGCAGCTCCCTGGACGCCGTGTCCCACGCCGCCTGCCAGATGGCCGTGGACACCGACGCGAAGGCCCTGGTGGTCTCGTCCATCTCCGGCCAGACCGCCCGCATGGTCAGCCGGTTCCGCTGCCCCATCCCCATCGTCGGGCGCACCACGGACCAAAAGGTCTGGCGGAAGCTGAACATGAGCTGGGGCGTCTTCCCGATGCTCAGCAAGGAATATGAGTCCGTAGAGGTCATGTTCTATGAGGCGATGGAACAGGCGGTCATCGCGCTGAACCTCGAAAAAGGGGACACCGTCGTCCTGACGGGAGGCTCCGTCAACGGCCGCGCGGGCACCTCGAACACCATCAAAGTCCTGCAGGTGCAGTAAAGGACCCACGAATATTTGAAAGACCCGTTGCAAAACGGGTCTTTTTTTTCTATAATATCAAGGTTACAATATAATGAAATTTTTAAAGGCTTGAAAAAGCCCCTTTACCCAATTCAGGAGGAAGGGCCATGGCGCTCATTACAAAAGCCATCAAAGGTACGCAGGACACCCTGCCGGCCGACAGCTATAAAATCAAATTCCTCGAAGCGACGCTCGCGGACATCGCGGGCCACTACGGCTTTCGGGAGATCCGGACCCCGGTGTTCGAGCACACCGAGCTGTTCAACCGCTCGGTCGGCGACACCACTGACGTCGTCCAGAAGGAGATGTACACCTTCGACGACAAGGGCGGCCGGTCCATCACCCTGCGGCCCGAGGGCACGGCGGGCGCGGTCCGCGCCTATCTGGAGCACGGCCTGTTCAACGACCCGAGCCCCATGAAGGTCTACTACCTGACCTCCTGCTATCGGTACGAGAAACCGCAGGCCGGACGGCTCCGCGAGTTCCACCAGTTCGGCGTGGAGTGCTTCGGCACGGACGCGCCGGCGCAGGACGCGGAAGTCATCGCGCTGGCGGACGAGGCTTTCGGCTTCCTCGGCGTCAAAGGCCTGGAGCTGCAGATCAACTCCATCGGCTGTCCGCACTGCCGCCCCGTCTACCAGAAAGCCCTGAAGGACTACTTCACGGCGCACAAGAGCGAGCTGTGCGAGACCTGCCTCACCCGTCTGGAGCGCAACCCGATGCGCATCCTGGACTGCAAGGAGGAGGACGCGGCGCTCAAGGACAACGCGCCGGTGGTCCTCGACTACCTCTGCGACGAGTGCAAGGACCACTTTGAGAAGGTCAAGAAATATCTTGAGGCGATGGGCCTCACGTACACCGTCAACCCGCGCATCGTCCGCGGCCTCGACTACTACACGAAGACCGTCTTCGAGTTCGTCTCGAACGACATCGGCGCCCAGGGCACCGTCTGCGGCGGCGGCCGCTACGACGGCCTCTGCGAGGAACTGGGCGGCAAGGCCATTCCGGCCCTCGGCTTCGCGATGGGCCTGGAGCGGCTGCTCCTGCTCCTGGACGCGCAGGGCATCGAACTGCCGGCCGACGAGCCGCAGGCGCTGTATCTGGCCACGGCCGGAGATGCGGCGTCCCTGAAGGCGGCGCAGATCATCCACGACCTGCGGGCCGAGGGCATCTCCTGTTCCTTCGACACCGTGGGACGGTCCATCAAGGCGCAGATGAAATACGCCAACAAACTCGGCGCCGACTTCACCGCGGTCCTCGGGGACAACGAGCTGGAGTCCGGCATCGTCCAGCTGAAATACATGGACACCGGAGACACCCGGGACGTGTCCCTCGACACGTTCGCGGAGGACTTTCAGCAGATCGCCATGCAGACGGCCCTCTCGGCCCTGCAGGCGGAACTCGACATGGGCGGGGAAGACCTGGGCAAGGTCGACCTGAGCGCCCTTCTGGGAGGAAACAGCACATGGACAGAATGAACGGTATGAAACGGACGCACTACTGCGGACAGGTCCTCGACGGCCTCGTCGGCAGCGACGTCGTCGTCTGCGGATGGGCGGCCAAGCGCCGCAATCTGGGACAGCTGGTCTTCATCGACCTGCGGGACCGCACCGGCATCGTCCAGCTGGCCTTCGACGACAGCACCGCCCGGGATGTCTTTGAGAAAGCGGAGTCCGTCCGCTCCGAATTCGTCCTGATGGCGAAGGGCACCGTCAAGGAGCGCAGTTCCAAGAACCCCGACCTGCCCACGGGCAACGTGGAGATCGCGGTCGCGGAGCTGAAGATCCTCGGCAAATCCGAGACGCCTCCCTTTGAGATCGTCGACGACACCAACACGGCGGAACTCACCCGCCTGAAATACCGGTATCTGGACCTGCGCCGGCCGGAGCTGCAGAAGAACCTGCTCCTCCGCCACAAGCTGACGAAGGTCACCCGGGACTATTTCGACGAGAACGGGTTCATCGAGATCGAGACCCCGATGCTCATCAAATCCACGCCGGAGGGCGCCCGGGACTTCCTGGTCCCGAGCCGTCTCCACAACGGCGAATTCTACGCGCTGCCCCAGAGCCCGCAGCTGTACAAGCAACTGTCCATGGTGGCCGGCTTCGACCGCTACATGCAGATCGCCCGGTGCTTCCGGGACGAAGACCTGCGCGCCGACCGGCAGCCGGAGTTCACCCAGATCGACCTGGAGATGTCTTTCGTGGAGATGGAAGACGTCCTGGGCCTGGTCGAAGGCTACATGCAGCGCGCCTTCAAGGACGTCCTGGACGTCGACATCACGCTGCCCCTGCCGCGGCTGACCTACAAGGACGCCATGGAGCGCTTCGGCTCCGACAAGCCCGACACCCGCTACGGCATGGAGATCTACGACCTCTCCGACCTCGTCAAAGACTCCGGCTTCGGCGTCTTCGAGGGCCCGGTAGCCGGCGGCGGTTCGGTCCGCGCCATCACGGCGAAGGGCGGTTCCGCGGCGGTGTCCAAGAAGGGCATCAAGAAGCTGACGGAAGAAGCCAAGGGCATCGGCGCCAAGGGTCTGGCCTGGGTCCGCGTGGACGACGAAGTCACCGCGTCCTTCGACAAGTTCGTGACGCCGGAGCTGCTCGCCTCCATCGTGGAGCGGGGCGGCGCCGAAGCGGGCGACCTGATCCTCATCATCGGGGACACCAACACCAAGCACGTCCTCTCCATCCTCGGCGCGCTGCGCCAGACGATGGCCAGGAAACTGGACCTCATCCCCGCGGGCGTCTACAACCTGCTGTGGATCGTGGAGATGCCCTTCTTCGAGTTCGACGAGGAACTCGGGGAGTGGGTGGCGATGCACCATCCCTTCACGGCGCCCATGGACGAGTGTCTGGACTATCTGGAGACCGACAAAGGTGCGGTCCGGGCCCAGTCCTACGACCTGGTGCTCAACGGCATCGAGCTGTCCTCCGGTTCCATCCGCATCACGGATCCCGCGCTGCAGGCGCGCATCTTCGACCTGCTCGGCATGTCCGACGAAGAGGCCTATGAGAAATTCGGCTTCCTGCTGGACGCCTTCAAGTTCGGTCCGCCGCCCCACGGCGGGATGGCCATCGGTCTGGACCGCCTCGTCATGCAGATGATCGGCGCCGAGACCCTGCGGGACGTCGTCGCCTTCCCGAAGACGAAAGACGCCTCCGAACCGATGACGAACTGCCCGTCCCCGGCAGACGGGGAACAGCTGGAAGTCCTGGGACTGCAGCTGGCGGAGGTCACAGAACCGGACGCAGGATCGTCTGATCAGTAAAACACCTTTCGCAGAGAGCAAAGAGAGTATTAGAGAGAAACGGAACCACCATGCAAGAGAAACTCAGCGGGATGACGTCCCGCAACAAAGGTCTCCTGGCCGCGGCGGCGGTCGTGCTGGTCCTGGCCGTGTGCTTCGGCTACCTGGCCTTCGGCGGCCGGAAGCCGGCGCCGGACTACACCGGCCTCTGGGAGACCCATGACAAGACCTGGGTGTACATCGAAAAAGGCGAGAAGGCCGTCGATTACACCGGAGCCGTCACCGGGCTCATCGACAAAACTGAGACCACCTACTTCGTCAACAAGGGCGATGTGGACCTGTCCTACACCGGCCTCGGCGCCAGCGAAGGCGGCTGGGTCTACTTCACCAAAGGCGTCCTGGACGATACCTTCACGGGCTTCGCCGAGGGCGACGACGTCTGGTACTGGGTGAAGGACGGCGCGGTGGACCCGACATACACCGGCGCCAGAGAGGGCACCATCGACGGCGTCACCACCTGGTGGTGCGTCAAAGACGGCGTGGCGGACTTCGCGCAGAACGGCCCCGTCAGCACGAAGCAGGGCATCCTGTACTTCAAGGACGGAAAGC
>JAGACE010000154.1 GCA_017614275.1 Clostridia bacterium
CGCGGGGGACCAGTGGCCGCCGCGGAGGACGGTGTTCGGTGTCATGTCGAACTGATTGCCTTCGGCATCTTCCCAGGTGACCGGCGTGTACATGTCGACGATCTCCGTGGAGATGAGCTTGCCGCCGCGGAACGCAGCCGCTTTCTGAAGGTCTTCGACCGTCAGCTCATCAAAGGGCTTGGTCTCGTCGTAGCCGTGATCCAGGACGACGTAGTCGGTCTTGGACGGTACATGGACATCAGCTTTGTCCCAGGTGGTGGGCAGGGTCTTGTAGTGTTCCATGCCGGAGGTCTTGTTGTCGCCGTAGAAGGCGGTCAGACGCTCAGTGTTGTTGGTTTTGACCCAGGTGCGGGTACCGAAGCGCTTGTTGAGCGCGATGGCGCCGAGGGCCTCTCTGGTGATGTGAGAGATGCCGGGGATGCGGGTGACCGCGGACAGCTGATAGAACCACTCGACCTGCTTCGCCATGTTCTTGAAGTAGAGGTCGATCGGGACGTTGTGACGGAAGTGGAGGGCTTCCTCCAGAGCGTCGGAGTCGAGGTACCACTGGCCGTGGAAGTTTCTGTCGACGAACCAGTTCGGCTTGAAGACGCGCTTGGTGGCGTCGTGGCCCATGCCGATGGCGTTGAGGAGAAGATCCTCGAACTCATAGTTGGAGATCCGGTACTGGTCGCCGGAACCGATGTTGTAGAATCTGCGGTAGAAGTCGTCGGGGATGTTGTCGCTGCAGAGCCGCTCCATGAGGGTGGCGGAGTCTTCGACGGTGGCCCACTCCAGGACTTCGTTCAGCGGGACATGGAACATGATCGGGTCCATGTTCTTCAGGATGTTGGCATAGAGGATACCGGACTGACGCAGGGAGACCCACTTCTTCAGACCGGACTCGGCAAACACGCGCTCCGCCTTGACCTTGGAGATGGCGTAGTGGTCATAGATGGAGATCTTCAGCGGGTCGCCGCAGCGGGCCCAGTGGATGGGCTCGGGACGGTTGCCGGTCTCGGCGACGGTGCCGATGTAGACGACGGTGATGTCGTCGGGATTCGGCTGAGCCTTGACGGCCTTGACGATGTTTTCCGCCGCAAGGACGTTGGTCTTCAGGGTCTTCTTCGGCCAGTAGTCGGCTGCCGGAGAGACCATGCCGCCGATGTGCAGGACATAACTGGCACCGGTGACGCATTCGAGGATGGCGTCATAATCGCCAAAATCGCCCCAGACGATCTTGACGCGCTTGTCACCGAGGAAGCCCTTGAACTTCTCGCGGTTCTTCTCGGAATCTCTCAGAAGAACAGTGATGTCGAGGTCCGGGCGTTTGGAATAGATCTCCATAAAGGTCTGCCATCCCATGTTGCCGGAGGCGCCGGTGATGAATACGGTTTTGTTTGCGCAGGACATAGTGCGTTTTCCTCCTTGAAACAATTCTTTTTTCATTCCATGATGTGCTCAGGAATTCGTTCCCGACTATTATAAAACATACGCATGGAAAAAGGCAATCTGTATTTATTTTATAAAACAACAGAACTCCTGCGAACGGCAGAAGTCCTGTGAAAAACCTTATGTTTTGAATTGCTTTACGCGCTCAGATGGTGAAATCCTCGACCGTGTAGTCCTTGCCGAACTTCGGCTGGTCCCGCCGGCGGACTTTCCGCGAGGGGAACAGGATGAGCAGGGCGATGAGCACCATGGCCAGCGACAGCAGGATCGCGAAATAGTTGATGCGGTGGGTGAGGGCGTATTTCGCGAGTTTCCCGATGCCGGAGATGCGATAGACGGCCTTGCCCTTGTACTGGTCTTCCGTGACGCTGTAGGTGGCTCCGCTGTTGTCCGCGAGGACGAGGTAGTCGATGCCGTCTCTGGTCTCCAGAGCCTCCACAGAGGCGAAGGAACGATCGTTATAGGTGGTCATGACGACGTTCGCGGGCTGGAGTTTGCTCATGGCCAGGTTCTTGACGACGACGACATCCGAGGATTCGACGTTCGGGGCCATGGCGTCGTTGCGGACGGTGTAGCACCGAAGGCCGGCGATGGTGGCCTCCGGGAAGCTGTGAGCGAACAGACCGATGATCGCGCTGAGCAGCCCGAGAAGGAGGACGATGCCGAGCAGGGTCTTCAGGACGGTCCGCAGGATGCGGCGTCCGGCGGGACCTTTCGCGTTCTTCGTCGTCTTGACGGTGGCGGGGCGGGGGTCCTTGGCCCGTTCCTTATTGGAATTCCGCATGGCGGGACCGATCTCCGGTTCCTCGTCCGGCTCGTCGAGCCTCAGAGCCTTGAAGCTGACGGTGTTCCCGGTGCGGGTGGCGTTGGCCAGTTCGGTGTTCTCGAGGGTCTCCACGGAAGGCGCGGCGATCTCGTCGAAGAGGGGACCTTCCTCCTCTTCTTCCGGGAGTTCTTTCCGCTCCAGGATGACGGGGAGTTCGTCCTCGATGGCCTCAATGGTCTCCTGCAGGTTGGTCGCCTGAGAAGACTCGCGCATGTTCTGGTTTTCGATGGTCAGGGCGACGATCTGCTCTTTCAGAGCGGCGATCTCGTCGGCGTACTGACTGTTCAGGTCCTTCAGACCCTCGACGTCTTCGTCCAGAATGCCGGAGACCTGGATCTTTTTCAGTTTTTTCGCAAAGGTAACGCAGTCCTTATAGAGCTTCTGGTTCGTGTACTTGAGGTCCGCGATCTCCTCTTCCAGAGAATTGATGCGGCCGTAAAGTCCGTCCTGCTCCATTCTGTTATCGGGCATGTCGACCTCCTTGACGTGTGGTGATGGTTTGAGAAAACGCTCTTAAATAGTTTATAAAATTCTCGGGCGATTTACAATAATAATCTTAAAAAACTCAAATATTGAAAGAAATCGAGGTCTGTTGTAGAATGACTGTGGAGAAAAAACGAGACGGAGGAAACCCATGAGCCATTCTGTTCTCACGAAAATCGAAGACAATTATCTGGACCTTTCCAAGAGCCACAAACGCATCGCCGACTACGTCCTCGCGAACTATGAGAAAGCGGCCTTTTTGACGGCTGCGAAGCTCGGCGAGGAGACCGGCATCAGCGTCTCCACGGTCGTCCGGTTCGCCACCTCGCTGGGTTATGAAGGATACCCCGAGTTCCAGGACGCGCTGCGGGAGACCATCAAGGGGAAACTGACCTCCACCCAGCGCATCGAAGTGGCCGGCACGCAGATCCGGGACAACGACCTGCTGGGTACCATCCTCCAGAAGGATTCGGAGATGATCCGTTCCACCATGGCGGAGGTCGACCCCGACGCCTTTGACAAAGCGTCCAAAGCCATCAACAAGGCGCGACGGATTTACATCGTCGGCGTCCGCAGCTCTGCGGCTCTGGCGAATTTTATGTATTTCTATTTCAACCTGATCTACGACGATGTCCGGCTCCTCTCGTCGAACAGCTCCAGCGAGATGTTCGAGGACATCTACCGCATCGGCCCGGAAGACGTCTGCGTCGCCCTCAGTTTTCCGCGGTATTCCAAGCATGTGCTGAGAGTGGTCTCCTATGCCGGAGAGCGCGGAGCGAAAACCATCGCGATCACCGATCACGCCGATTCGCCGATCGCCGAAGTGGCCGATTATACTCTGGTGGCCAAGAGCAACATGGTCTCGTTCATCGATTCTCTCGTAGCGCCGCTGAGCCTGGTCAACGCCCTCATCGTCTCGTCCGCCCGGGGCAGCAAGACGGCCGTCCGCCGCAAACTGGCCGAGCTGGAGGAGATCTGGGAAAAATTCGACATCTACAAAAACATGGAGGAAGACGACCGTGCCGAATGAGGTCTTTGTTATCGGCGGAGGCGCCGCCGGCATCCTGGCCGCCTGCGCCGCCGCGGAAAACGGACACCGCGTCACCCTCATAGAAAAGAATGAACGCATTGGAAGAAAAGTCATGATCACCGGGAAAGGTCGGTGCAATGTTACCAATGCCGCTTATACGGTGGAGGAACTGCTCGATCACATCCCGGTCAACGGACGTTTTCTCTACAGTGCGTTCGCTTGTTTTATGCCCGTGGACACCATGGACCTGTTCGAGTCGCTGGGCGTCCCTCTGAAAGTGGAACGGGGCAACCGCGTGTTCCCGGTCTCTGACAAAGCCGTCGACATCGTCGACGCGCTGGAGCGCTATCGCAGGAAGAGCGGCGTCGTCCTCCTGCACGATACCGCAAAGCACATCCTGACGGAGGACGGAGCGGTCACCGGCGTGGAGACCGAACATCACGGCGTCCTCCCGGCCGACCATGTGATCCTGGCCACCGGCGGGCTGTCCTATCCGCGGACCGGATCCACCGGGGACGGGTATCGCATGGCAAAAGAACTGGGCCACACGGTCACCGACCTCATCCCGTCGCTGGTCCCCATGACCTCGGAGGACCCGTCCTGCAAAGAGATGCAGGGGCTGTCCCTGCGCAACGTGCAGATCTCCGTCCGGGAAGTCGACACGGGGAAGACCGTCTATTCCGAGTTCGGAGAGATGCTGTTCACGCACTTCGGCGTGTCGGGTCCCGTCGTCCTCAGCGCCAGCTCCCATCTGTACGCGCTGCAGCCGGGTCGGTATGAACTCTCGATCGACCTGAAACCGGCCCTCTCGGACGAACAGCTGGACGCCCGTCTGTTGCGGGATTTCGAGGCGAATTCCAACAAGGAATTCCGCAACGCGCTGGGCGATCTGCTGCCCCGGTCCATGATCCCGGTCTTCGTCCGAAAGACCGGCGTGGATCCGTTCAAAAAGGTACATCAGATCACGCGGGAAGAGCGCGAGCAGATCCAATCGACCCTGCGAGAGTTCACCATCCCGCTGTCCGGGTTCCGCCCGATAGAAGAGGCCATCGTCACCTCCGGCGGCGTCGAAGTCAAAGAAGTGGATCCTAAGACCATGGGTTCCAGACTTGTAAAGGGCCTCTCCTTTGCAGGAGAGATCCTCGACGTGGACGCCTATACCGGCGGCTTCAACCTGCAGATCGCATTCTCGACCGGTCGTCTGGCCGGCCTCAGCGTATAAAAGGAGAAAGAAACTATGTTCAACATCGCCATCGACGGTCCCGCCGGGGCCGGCAAGAGCAGCATCGCCAAGGCGGCGTCGGCCGAACTCGGCTTTCTGTATGTGGACACCGGTGCTCTGTACCGCACCGTCGCGCTGGGCGCTCTGAAACAGGGCCTCACGCCCGAAGACAAAGAGCAGATCATCGCCCTGCTGCCGGACCTGGACGTCACCATGAAGTTCGTGGACGGGGAACAGCGGGTCTTCCTGAACGGGGAAGACGTGTCGGAGGACATCCGCCTCCCGGAGGTCTCCTGGGCCGCCTCAACAGTCTCCGCCATCCCTGAAGTCCGGACGTTCCTCTTCGACCTGCAGCAGAGTATGGCGCGGGAGAACAACGTCCTGATGGACGGCAGAGACATCGGCACCGTCGTCCTGCCTGACGCCCAGCTGAAGATCTTCCTGACGGCCACGCCGGAAGAACGTGCCCGCCGGCGTTATGAACAGCTGAAAGACAAAGACGGCATCACCTATGAAGAGGTCCTGGCCGACCTCAACAAGCGCGATTACCAGGATACCCACCGTGACGTCGCACCGCTCCGACAGGCGGAGGACGCCGTTTTACTGGACACCACCGACATGAGTTTTGACGAGGTCGTCGAAGCCATCATCACGTTAGCAAAGGAGAGATTTTCATGAGTTCCACCAAAGTCAAAAAGATCCCGCTGTACAAAGAAGAGCCCATTCCTTTTGACTGGGACAAGGAGATCACGGACCGGAGCAGTTTCTATAAAAAATTCCTCTGGCTGGCCAAACTGCTGACGAACCATGAGTTCGAGACCCTCACGTTCATCGGGGAAGAGAACGTCCCGCAGGACGGGCCGTTCCTGATGATCTCGAATCACGTCAACGGCTTCGATCCCATCACACTGATGAGAGGTCTCTCCGGCCGCCGTTCCATGTATTTCATGGCGAAGGAAGACTTCTATCATGCGTTCTACATCTGCTATCCGCTGACCTGGTTCGGCGGCTTCCCGGTCAAGCGCGGCGTCGTGGACCGCAACTCCATGAACTTCGCGAAACGCGTCCTGCAGCATGGCCACTCCGGCCTCATGGTGTTCCCGCAGGGTACCCGGGACCGGGAACGAACCCGTCCGGAACTCGAATCCACGAAAAACGGCTTTGCCATGCTGGCGCGGGACTGCAAAGTCCCGGTGGTGCCCTGCTCCATCCATCTGGAGAAGGATCTCAGCAAATCGCACCCGAAATGCATCGTCCGGTACGGCAAGCCGATCCCGTATGAGGAGCTCGGCTTCACGGAAGGCTCCAAGAAAAAGAAAGAGCTCAACGCCGCGGCGGAGCTCATGTGGAAGAAGGTCCAGGAATTATGGGACATGGACGAGATGTAAAGATCGTTCTTGCGGACCATGCGGGGTTTTGCTTCGGCGTAGAACGGGCGATCGACCAGATCGAGGATCTCCTGAAAAAGGAGAAGAACGTCTGCGCGATGGGCCCGGTCGTGCACAATGACGATGTGAACGACCGCCTCTCCGGCATGGGCCTGACATTCGAAGAAGACGAGACCAAGGTGCCGGAAGACGCCTGGGTCGTCCTGCGCACCCACGGGGTCCCGCAGCGGGTCTACGATTACTTCGACGAGCGTCAGATCCCGTATCTCGACGTCGTCTGTCCCTTTGTCAAACGCATCCACGACATCGTGCGCGGCCTGGACCCGGAGCAGGATATCCTGCTGCTCGCCGGGACCGAAGGTCACGCGGAGGTCACGGGCACGCTGGGCCACGCGAACTGCCCTGCATTCGTCGTCCGTGACGCGGAGCATCTGAAGCAGATGCTCACCGAGCATAAGGAAGAATGGGCCGGGAAGAGGATCTGTCTCGTCGCCCAGACCACTTATAATTTATTATTATGGGAAGAATGCATTAGCATAGCAAATTTAATGTGTACAAATCTTTCCGTATTTGGTACAATATGTAAAGCTACCGAGGAACGGCAACATGAAGCTGAAGTACTTTCGAAACAGTGTAACAGAATGATAGTAATCGGTGGCAGACACAGTTCCAATACTGTCAAACTGTACGACATTTGTAGGAAAAACTGTGAGACTTGTCTCGTCGAGAACGCATCGGAATTACCTCCGGGCTTCCTGAACGGGGCCGACACCATCGGTGTCACTGCGGGAGCGTCTACGCCTCTCGCGACAATAAAGGAGGTACTTGAAGCCATGTCCGAAGAAGTAAAAACCATGACCGAAGAAAACGAAGATTTTGAGGCGATGCTCGAAGAGAGTCTGAGCAACATGTCGACCGACGGCCGCGTCGAAGGCACCGTCGTCGGGATCACGTCGACCGAGATCCAGGTCGACATCGGCAGAAAGCAGACCGGTTACATCAAGTTTGACGAGTACAGCTATGACCCGACCGTGGATCCGACCACGGACGTCAAAGTCGGCGACACCATCAACTGCGTCATCATGAAGACCAACGACGTCGAAGGCACCATCATGCTCTCCAAGAAGCGCTATGACAGTGTCAACGCCTGGTCCGAACTCGAGACGGCTGCTGAAGAAGGCACCATCATCGAAGGTACGGTCACCGATATCAACAAGGGCGGCGTCATCGCCACGACAGACAAGGGTTCCCGCGTCTTCATCCCCGGCTCTCTGGCCACCGCCAGCAGAGGCGAACCTCTGGAAGACTTGCGCAACGCCCGCATCAAATTCAAGATCATCGAACTCGCGAAGCCGAGAAAGCGCGCGGTCGGTTCCATTCGGGACGTCCTGAAGGAAGAGCGCAAAGCGGCCCGTGAAAAGTTCTGGGAGACCGCGGAAGAAGGTCAGACCTTCACCGGCGTCGTCAAGTCTCTGACTTCCTACGGCGCATTTGTCGACATCGGCGGCATCGACGGCATGATCCACATCTCCGAACTTTCCTGGAAGCGCATCAAGCATCCCTCTGAAGTCCTCAACGTCGGTGACACCGTCGAGGTCTACATCAAATCTCTTGAGAACGAGCGCATTTCGCTTGGATATAAGAAAGACGAAGACAACCCCTGGGTCGTCCTCGGCAAGACCTACGCAGTGGGCGACGTCGTCGACGCCACCATCGTCGGCATGACCGCTTTCGGCGCGTTCGCCAACATCATCCCCGGCATCGACGGACTCATCCACATCTCTCAGATCGCCAACCGGCGCATCGAGAAACCGGACGATGTCCTGAAGAAGGGCCAGGTCGTCAAGTGCCAGATCACGGACATCGACTACGACAAGAAACGTGTCAGCCTGTCCATCCGCAACCTGCTTGAGGAAGGCGAGGATCTGGTCGACGTGCTCGACGAGACCGAAGAGGCTCCTGTTGAGGAAGCTCCGGTCGAAGCGGCTGTCGAAGAAGTCGTCGAAGAGGCTGCCGTTGAGGAAGCTCCGGTCGAAGAGGCTGCTGAGGAAGTCGTCGAAGAAGCTCCCGCTGAGGAAGCTGTCGAAGAGGCTGCTGAGGAAGTCGTCGAAGAAGCTCCGGTTGAGGAAGCTGTCGAAGAAGTCGTCGAAGAAGCTCCCGTTGAGGAAGCTGTCGAAGAGGCTGTCGAAGAAGTCGCTGAAGAGGCTCCCGCTGAGGAAGTCGTCGAAGAGGCTGTCGAAGAAGCCGCTGAAGAGGCTCCCGCTGAGGAAGTCGTCGAAGAGGCTGTTGAAGAAGTCTCTGAAGAGGCTCCCGCAGAGGAAGTCGTCGAAGAAGCTGTCGAAGAAGTCGTCGAAGAGGCTCCCGCTGAGGAAGCTGTCGAAGAGGCTGCTGCAGAGGAAGCTCCGGTCGAAGAGGCCGTGGAAGAAGCTGCAGAAGAAGTCGAAGAAGCGGCTGAATGATCCCATCAAAAACTACAAAGCAGTAACGGGTCTTCCGTTACTGCTTTTTCTTGTATGCGACCTTTCGGTATGCTATAATAGGCCCGTCAAATCCGATCGATGGAGGTGCTTGCTTTGCGTCGGCAAGAGCAGGTACTGACCGTCATAGCGATCGTATTACTGGCCGGGGTAATCTTATATCATGCGCTCTCTTCGCCTCTGCGCTACGAAGTCGTCGTGGAAGGGGAGGGAGTGACCACCGAAACTGTTGTCAGCACGACTGCGGTTTCTTTGTCTGTCACGGCATCGGACACGGTGTCGGAGGCATCGCCGGAAACGCCCTCAGAAGCCTCTGTGACGGCTCCTCCCGGGATCGACTCCACGGGCAGGGTCAACCTGAATACCGCCACCATAGAGGATCTGAAGACCCTCAAGGGCATCGGGGACGCGAAAGCGCAGGCCATCCTGGATGACCGGACCGAAAACGGCCCGTTTACGTCTGTAGACGACCTGACCCGCGTCAGCGGCATCGGCCAGAAGACCCTCGACGGTCTTCGCGATCAAATCACTGTTTGAGAAAGGACGTGCAAACAGGCCTTGGTTTTTTCCAGTCTGTCCTTTTTATATCTGTTCCTTCCGATCTGCCTGTTCGGTTTCTTTGCCATCCCGGGGCTGCATCGGAAGAATTATTTCCTGCTGGTCATGTCCCTGCTGTTCTACGCGTGGGGCGAACCGAAATGGATCCTGGTGCTCCTGTTGTCCACCTTCGTGGAATACATCGGAGCCATCCTCGTCGACAAGTACCGGGGGACCGGGAAGGCAAAAGCGGCGCTCGGCATCAGTGTCGGCGTGGCGCTGAGTTTCCTGTTCCTCTTCAAGTATGTCGACTTCTTCACGTTCAATATCAATACGCTGTTCCATACGGACCTGAGCATGCTGGAACTGACGCTGCCCATCGGCATCTCGTTCTACACGTTCCAGACCATCACGTACATCGTGGACGTCTATCGTGACAAGGCGCCGGTGCAGAAGAACTTCGCTTATCTGCTGCTCTATGTCAGCATGTTCCCGCAGCTCATCGCGGGTCCCATCGTCAAATACTCGGATATCCAGGAGCAGATCCGTCACCGGACCATCACGGGACGGGGCGTCGGGGAGGGCACGGTCCGCTTCCTGACCGGTATGTTCAAGAAAGCGGTCCTGGCCAATACTGCCGGCGAAGTGGCGTCGTCCTTTCTGGACGGGAACCAGGCCGGCATGACCACGCTGGGCGCCTGGCTCGGCATCCTGGCGTTCACGTTCCAGATCTACTTCGACTTCTCCGCGTACTCCGATATGGCGATCGGCCTCGGCCGCATCTTCGGGTTCCAGTATAAAGAGAACTTCAACTATCCGTACATCGCCAACAGTGTCAAC
>JAGACE010000155.1 GCA_017614275.1 Clostridia bacterium
AGTTCGGGAGGCGTGTTCTTGTGGATGCGCAGGGACTGCGGGGGATCGTGCAGGACCAGACGGCTGACGGACTGCAGCATCATGTAGGTGACCTTGTTGGAGGCGTCGTTGCCGTCCTAGTCCACGCCGCCCATGCACATCATCTG
This sequence comes from Clostridia bacterium, assembly GCA_017614275.1. Taxonomy (GTDB): domain Bacteria; phylum Bacillota; class Clostridia; order Oscillospirales; family Acutalibacteraceae; genus RUG420. The sequence goes on from JAGACE010000155.1 coordinate 147, forward strand.
TCCGGAGGTGTAGCCCGGGGCGGACTGCGTCGCGTCGAAGGACCAGGGCTTGTTCATCTCCGCGACCTTCAGGTAGAACATGTCCATCAGTTCCTGGGCCTGCTCCACGGTCAGAACGCCGCTGGCGATGTCGCGCTCGGCGTAGTCGCCCAGATACTGGTCCACGCGCCCGAACGTGATGCCGTGCATGTTGGCCTCCAGGCAGAGGCAGGTCTGGTACAGGTACAGGCACTGCAGGGCTTCATGGAAGCTGGTGCAGGGCTTCTCGAAAACGGTATCCAGTACGCGGGCCATCTCTTCCAGCTCGGCCTTTCTCGCGGGATCGGCGCAGGAAGCGGCCTTTTCGGCGGCCAGAGCGGAATAGCGCTTGGCAAAGCCGATCATGCCGTCGCAGACGATCTCCACCGCGCGGTAGAAGTTGTAGCGGTCCACGTCCTCGCCCTGCATGAAGGTCTCGAGGATGGATTCCTGGTTGCGGATGGCTTCCTCGCGGATGGCGCCGAGGCCGACGCGGATGACCTTGTCGTAACCGGTGGCAAAGTGGCCCACCGGCGTGTCGCTGATGCACATGCGGCCGACCCAGGTCACGCCGTTGGAATCGTGGGGCGCGTACTGCTCGGGATAGTAGGCCAGCGTCTGGGCGTAGGTGCTCTCGCCCTTCAGCCAGTAGTCGATGGTGTCCGCCACATACTGCATGTCCTCTTCGGAGATGTCGTAGGGGTCGATGGAACGCGTGCGGATGGTGCCGCTCGCGACCTCGTCCTTGATGAAGGAGACGCAGTTCTCGGGATACAGGGCGCCGCCGCGGTACTTGGCGGACTGGTTGCCCACGATCACTTCCTCGTCGCCGATGCGGATGGGAAGGTTGTCGAAGATCTCCTTCATGGCCTTCGCGCGGCGAAGGATGCCTCTCAGTTCGGGATGAGCCATGTAGAACTCGGTCAGGATGCGGTAACGGGCGGTGCAGACCTCCGGCTTGAGATCGCGGTAATCGGCGCGCATTCTCGACACCCGGTCGGTCAGGGGAAGCAGGGTCCAGCTCATGTCTGTTGTCCTCCGTTCGTGATGTGATGGAATAGCATGGTTTTTCTTTCGTTTTTCCTCGAAAATTCTACCTTAAAAGGGCAAAAGGGACAAGTAAAAATGCCGTCCCGGTTTTCCCGCTCTCTCCGTCATAGTGAACAAAGAACGTTCCATTTTTCTACTTATCCGCCCGTTTTCGCTCCGTTCCGCCGGTTTCCATACGTTTTTCGCATATACGGTCCGGGCCGGAACGGCCCTCCGCATTGACAGGGCGCTCGTCCGGGTGGTATAAAAAGAAGCGAATGAAAACGTGAAAACGGAGTCATATCCTGCATCAACGGAGGTAAACGATATGTATCAGTTCCGCCCTGTCGCTCCCCGCGTGGAAGAGTATCATCAGCGCGTCCGCGACAGGATCTTCTATCCCGACGCCGAGATCGCCATGATCACGACGGAAGCCTTCAAGAAGTACGAGACGATGGTCCCGCTGATCCGTCACTGCAAGGTGCTGTATGAGATCTGCGAGAAGATGACCCTCCGCGTGGAGGACGGCAACCTGTTCGTGAGCAACCGCAGCAAGAGCTTCAGCGGCACCGGCCCCAGCCCCATGTGGGGCGGCGCCGGCTGGATCCCCGGTCTCGTCGGCAGCGGCAAGTGGGGCGACGTCCAGGAGGACGGCTACTACCACAGCCCGGACGACGAGATGCTGAAGTTCCGCGTCCATCCGGACGACCTGAAGGCCCTTCAGTCCATCCAGGAGTACTGGAAGACCCGCACCGTGACGGCCGTGGCGAACGCCTGGATGCCCGAAGGCTACGAAGACTTCTGCAAACTCGAAGTGTGCAAGAACGTCCCCGGCGCGCCGGTCATGATGATGACCGCCGGCCATCTGACCCCCGGCTATCCCCGTCTTCTGAAGATGGGCATCGGCAAGATCCGTGAATTTGCCCAGAACTGGGTGGACGAGCACAAGTTCAACCTGATGGGCATCGACGTGCGCAAGAACCTGTTCTACGAAGGCGTGATCATCATGTGCGACGCGTTCACGCTGCTGATCCGCCGCTATTCCGCCCTGTGCGCCGAGAAGGCCGCCGCCTGCGGCGACCCGGAGCGCAAGGCCGAACTCGAAATGATGGCCGCCGGTCTGGAGAACATCTCGGTGAACGTGCCCGCCTCCTACTGGGAGGCCTGCCAGCTGATGATGCTGTATCAGCTGTTCCTGTTCGAAGAGAACCATTATCCCGCCCCCTCCTTCGGCCGTTTCGACCAGCTGACCTGGCCGTTCCTGAAGAAGGATCTGGAAGAGGGCCGTCTGGATATGGACAAGGCCCAGATGATCACCGACTACTTCTTCCTGCACGCCAACACCGCTTACGGCGGCATGCCCGGCAAAGGCCTGGCGGAGACCACCGGTATCGGAAACACCTATCAGCACACGACCATCGGCGGCGTGGATCCGGACACCGGTGAGGACGCCACCAACCCCGTTACCTACATGGTCCTTGAGTCCGTGGGCCGCATCGGTCTGCACGACCCCACCGTTTCCCTGCGCGTCAACAAGAACACCCCCGACGAGCTGTGGGAGTGCGCCCTGCTGACCACGAAACTGGTCGGCGGCCTGCCCCTGTATCAGAACGACGAGGTCATCATCCCTGCCGTCATGAAGGAGATGCACTTCGATCTCCGCGACGCCCGCGACTACTGCTTCATTGGCTGCCAGGAGATCACCGGTCACGGCAACGACTACTCTGCCGCCAACGGCATCTCTCCCCCGAACGCCAGCCTGCACTACGCTCCTCTGCTGGACATGGCCATCAACGACGGCGTGAACCCCTGGAACGGCCAGCAGGGCCCCGTGCATACCGGCTATCTGTATGAGATGAACTCCATCGACGAGGTCAAGGCTGCCCTGAAGAAGCAGATCGAGTTCGCGATGAAGGCTCAGGTGAGCTATGACAACTACACCGAGTACCTCACCGCCCACTACGCCACCTGCGTCGGCCTGTCCATGTGCATGGAAGGCTGCCTGGAGTCCGGTCTGGACGCCACCTGGGGCGGCGCCAAGTACAACTCCTACGGCGGCACCGGCACCGGTCTGGCCACCATCGCCGATTCCCTGAGCACCATCAAGTACATGTGCTTCGACAAAAAGAAATGCACCACCCGCGAACTGTACGACGCGGTCATGGCCAACTGGGAAGGCTACGAGGATCTGCGTCAGACGATCCTGGCGGAAGTTCCCCACTTCGGCAACAACGACCCCTATGCCGACGAGGAGATGAAGTGGATCACCGATACCTACTACGAGGTCTGCAAGATGCTCTACAGCGAGCGGACGGACAACTACAAGGCCGGCCTGTACGGCGCGTCCGACCACATCCGCCAGGGCAAATCCGCCTGGGCGACGCCCGACGGGCGCCGGACCGGCGAGCCCATCGCCGACGCCTCCAGCCCGGCGCAGAGCCGCGACAAGAACGGCCCCACCGCGGTCATGCTCAGCGAATGCGCGTTCGACCACACCAAGTTCATGGATGGTCTGGCCCTGAACATCCGCATGCATCCGTCCGTTCTTTCCAACGAGGAGGGCATCACGAAGCTGCGCGACATGACCAAGACCTACTTCGACTGCCAGGGCATGGAAGTCCAGTACAACGTGGTGGACACCGCCACCCTGAAGGCGGCTCAGGCCGATCCCAACGCCCACAGGAACCTGGTGGTCCGGATCGCCGGCTATTCCGCCTACTTCATCGAGCTGGGCACGGATCTTCAGAACGACATCAT